>CAYOTJ010000149.1:0-8177 GCA_964406855.1 uncultured Saprospiraceae bacterium | reverse complement strand
TGACGCGGCAGGAGAAGACCCCGGCGAAGGTGCGGGTGTTTGTTTTGGCGGGGCAGTCGAATATGGAGGGCTACGGCGCCATCGACGACGCCCAGCAGGATCCCGGCAGCCTGACCCAAGTGGTGCAAAGCGATACCACCGGCGCCTGGGCCGCCTTGGGGACGCCCGGCAATTGGAGCACATTGAGCAACGCCTTCCTGTACTTTGCGCGGAATGGCGAAACCATAAGGGCCAACGTGACCGTGGGGCAGGGGGCCGGAGCCGACCTGATAGGGCCGGAGCTGATGTTTGCGCAGCGGTTGGACGAGTACTACGAAGATCCTGTGCTGATTATAAAAACGGCCTGGGGCGGAAGGAGTTTAGCCGTAGATTTTCGGCCGCCCTCGGCCGGAGGCGCAACGGGCGAATCGTATACGGCCATGATCGAAAAGGTGCGGGAAGTGACGGACAACTTAGGGACTGAGTTTCCGGGCATAGGGACCACCGATTTTGAGCTTTCGGGCTTTGTGTGGTTTCAGGGCTGGAACGACGGCGCCTCCGACGATTTCCTGAACGCCTACGAGAGCAATTTGCACCACTTGGTGAACGACGTCAGGAACGACTTGGGCAAACCGGATCTGCCGGTGGTCATTGCCAGCTCGGGGCAGGGCGGGTATGCGCCTACCGGCGACCTTTGGCTACAGAGCATCCAAAACATTGTGGCGGTGGCCCAGGAAAATGTGGGCTGCAACGATACCCTCTATGGCGGCAGGGTGGGTTTTGTGAATACCAAGCCCTTCTATCTGGAGCTGTCGGCATCGCCGGAAGACGCCGTTTATCACTTCAACAACAACGCCCTTACGTTTTTGAACATCGGTAAAGCGATGGGCGATGAAATGATGCGGGCCATCAACGACATGGCGTTTTGTTATCAGGATTGCGCCGAGCCCATTTCTCCGGGCATTGTATCCCTTGGCAACCGGGTGTGGCATGACCTGAACCGGGATGGCGTCAACGACCCCGACGAGCCGGGCATTCCGGGGGTGTCGTTAGTGATTTGGTCAGATTCCGACGGCGACGAGATCCCCGACTGGCAGGGCTTTGGAGGCGTTCGGGTAACCGATGAAAACGGCTATTATCGCTTTTCGGGGTTAAGCCCGGGCAATTATGTGGTGTTTGTGTGGAGCGTCAACAACTGGGGGCCCGGCGAACCTCTGGAGGGCTTCGTATCGACGAATGGCTTCCAGCCTCAGGCCGACAATGACGTGGATTTTGACAACAACGGCTTTGGCAATCCTTTTACGGATATTATGTCGGGCATCGTAACGCTGCGGTCGGATGAAGAGCCGCTGAACGATGGCGATCCCTTTAATTGCTATTTTAACTACGACGCCAGCGGCAACAATACCGTCGATTTTGGGTTTTACAACCCCGACATAACGGCTACCCAGGAAGCGGAGCGGCCGGATGGCCCCTGGATTGAACTCTTCCCGATGCCCGTGCCGGATGTACTTACGATGCGCGGGGAATTGGAGTTGTTCCGGTTGGAAATATACGACGCTGCGGGTCGGCTGGTTCAGCGCATCGACGCCCGGGGGCGTACGCACCGCGTAGACCTGTCGTCGCTTCCGGCAGGCCTGTATTTCATCAAGGCCTTAGACGAGACGACACGCCGCAGCCAAATGCAAAAAATAGTAAAAATCAGGCCATAACAACGCAACGATGTCGAACCATTTTAAAGGCGCCGTAAAAAGGTACCTCTCAGAGGTGATCGTCATTTTTTTGGGTATTTCCATCTCTTTCTGGTTCGACGAATGGCGAAACCATCGCAGGGAGAGGGAGTTGGAGTATAAAATGCTGCAAAACCTGAAAGAAAACCTCGTGCAGGACACGCTGCTGATTAGCCTAACGGCCGGGGGGGGCGAGCTCATGGTCAAGGGGGTGGAAAAGTTGGTTCAGTTTAAACAGGATGCCGAAATCATCGACAGCGTGAGCTTTTACATAGACATGGCGGCCAGCTATACGGGCATCCTTGCCAACCAAACGGCTTATGAGGAGATGAAGCAGACGGGTAATACGCGCCTGATCCAGAACGACAGCCTGAAAAAGTCGATTTTGGGTCATTATACCTCGCTGATTCCCTATGTGAAAGAGTGGTGCGATGTAGACAAGACGCACACCATGACGCAGCTCATCCCCGAGATGAGTCTTTATTTTCCAGTAGTCATTGACACCCTGAACTGGGTATCGCCGGCGCAGAAGGTCGCCTTTTTGAAGACGCCGAAGTTGAGGTATATGTTGGTCGCCAATTTGGCCTACAAGCGAGAAGCGGTAAAAGCGCTGAGGGTGGCCCACGCCAACTCCAAGCGGCTGATTGGCAAAATAGACGAGGTATTGCAACGGTAGTACAACCAATCATGACAGCTCAAAAAATACTGCTGCTTTTTAATTTTTCAGAAAAAATTGAAACTAATCTTCTTTGCGGGACAACCGCTTATGCCTTACCTTTGTTAAGCATTTACTCAATGCCATTGATATGCAAGTAACCGACCTGCTCGAAAGGGCGCTGCGATTGGAATTTCTGACGGCCGAAGAGGGCGTGTTTCTGCTGGAGCAGGCGCCCACGGCTGAGCTGGCTTACGTGGGCAACGCCATGCGGCAGCGGCATGTGCCGGGCAACGTGGTGACTTGGATCATAGACCGCAACTCGAATACCACCAATGTGTGTATTGCCAACTGCAAGTTTTGCAACTTCTACCGGCGGCCCGGCCATGAGGAGGCTTATGTGACCACCATTGAGGAGTACAAGCAAAAGATAGAGGAGACCTTTGCCTTTGGAGGCGAGCAACTGCTGCTGCAAGGCGGGCACCACCCCGATCTGGGGCTGTCGTATTATACTACTCTGTTCAGGCAACTGAAAGAGCTGTACCCCAACCTTAAGCTGCACGCGCTGGGGCCGCCGGAGGTGGCGCACATTGCCAAGCTGGAGAAAGCGTCGCATTATGAGGTGCTGAAGGCGCTGAAAGAATCGGGCTTAGACAGCCTGCCGGGCGCCGGGGCGGAAATCCTCGACGACCGGGTGCGGCGCCTCATCAGCAAGGGCAAGTGCGGGGCCGAAGAATGGCTGGATGTGATGCGGGCTGCGCATCAGTTGGACATCACCACTTCGGCGACGATGATGTTTGGGCATATCGAAACCAACTTAGAGCGCATGGAGCACTTGGTGAAGCTGCGGCAGGTGCAGGCCGAGAAGCCGACCGACGCCAAGGGCTTCTTAGCTTTTATTCCGTGGCCCTTCCAGGATGAAGATACCATACTGAAGAAGCTCAAGCGGGCCCGTAATACCGTGACCGGCGACGAATACGTGCGGATGATTGCCCTGAGCCGCATCATGCTGCCCAATGTCGTGAATGTGCAGGCCTCATGGCTGACGGTGGGCAAGCAGGTGGCTCAGGTGTGCTTGCATGCGGGGGCCAATGATTTTGGCTCCATCATGATTGAAGAGAACGTAGTGTCGGCGGCGGGCGCGCGCTTCCGCTTTACGGCAAACGGCATTCAGGAGGCCATACGGGAGGCGGGCTTTGTACCCCAACTGCGCAACCAGCAATACGAGTACCGGGAGTTGCCCGCCAACATCCTACAGCAGGAACTGGATCGGGCGGCTATGATCGTCGACTAAGCGGCGGCGGCAAATGCGCGGCCGGCGGGTGCTGATCTGCGCCCTCGACTGGGGGCTGGGCCATGCGAGCCGATGCGTGCCGCTGGCGCGCCGCTGGCAGGCCGAAGGTGCCGAGGTGCGGTTAGCAAGCGCCGGCCGGGCGCTGGCGCTGCTCAGGCGGGAATGTCCCGACCTGCCCTGTTTGGAGATGCCGGCCTACGGCATCCGCTATTTCAGCAACAACATGTATGTGAATATGGCTGCCCAAGGGCCCCGTCTGCTGCGGGCTGCCTTAGCCGAAGGGCGCTGGCTGGCGACAGAGCTACGCCGCGAGCCAACCGACCTGGTAGTATCCGATAATCGGTATGGTTGCCATCACCCCGGGGCGCATTGTATCTTTTTATCCCACCAATTGAACATTCAACTGCCGGGTTATTGGCTGCACCGGGGCGTAAATGCCTTGCAGCAGGCGCTACTGCGCAACTTTGCGGAGGTGTGGGCGCCCGATTACGACCTGCCGGGTTATCGTCTGGCAGGGGCGCTGGCTCATGCGCTGCCGCCAACGGGGCTACCGCCGGTGCGCTATGTGGGCTGGCTGTCGAGAATGTCGGCCAACCCTGTAGCCGATACCGACGGGCCGTTGGTGGCCCTGCTGTCGGGGCCGGAGCCCCAGCGCAGCTACTGGGAGCAGGAGGTGCGCCGCCAACTGAAAGCCTGGGGCCGGCCGGCGCTGTTGGTGCGCGGCCTGCCCGAGCAGCAGGGCCTCACACGCGAAGGCGCCCTGACGGTGGCCGACCACTTAGCCGGCGAGGCCTTGGCCAAGGCCCTGCGCCACGCCCCCGTCGTTTTGTGCCGACCGGGCTACAGCAGTCTGATGGATATGGCAACGCTGGGCAAGCGCGCGCTGCTGACGCCTACGCCCGGCCAAACAGAACAAGAGTATCTGGCGCGGTATGCCGCCGCCCAGGGATGGGCGCCTTGGGCCAACCAGCATGAAGCCCGCTTAGTAGAGCTGCTGGAGGCGCTGCCGGCCTACCGGGGCCTGCCCGGCTTGCCGCCCGCCACTGCTGCTGGGTGAGCGCCAAAAGAGGTAAAATAAGGAATAGCTAAAAAAATACGTCTTTAACTAAAAATTTAGTTGATAGTTTAAAAACTTCATCTTACCTTTGTGCCATAACCTTGGTATTATGAAAAAACTGACCCGGGCGGAAGAAGAAATTATGCAGGCGGTATGGGCCTTGGGGGAATGCGCAGTGGGCGACATCCGCAACTATTTAGCGGAGGAGATGGGCCTGTCGAAGCCGGCGCCGAGTACGGTGTCGACGATTGCGCGCATTTTGCTCGACAAGGGTTTTCTGGAGCATAAAGCTTACGGACGCACCTTTGTGTACAAGGCGCTGGTGAGCAAGGAGGCTTACAGCGGACAATCGTTGCGGCAGTTGATGAGCGACTATTTCGATGGGTCGCCCAACCGGCTGGTGTCGTTTTTGGTGAAGCAGGAAGATCTGAGCTTAGACAGCCTAAATGAGCTGCTCGACCAATTGGATCAGGAAGAAGAACCTAAACCATAGCGCTATGATTGGGTATTTGCTTGCTGCTGCCGGCATCTGGCTGGCTTTTACGGGCTGGTACGCCCTGGCGCTGCGGCGCGAGAAGTTTTTTGGCCTCAATCGGGCTTTTTTGCTGCTGACGCTGGCGCTGGCATTGCTGATTCCGGCATTGCCCGACTTGCCCGCAGCCTCCGCACCCGATGGCGCGGCGGGGCAGTTGATTCGTGCGGTGTATGCCTTGCCGGTGTTTACGGCAGGAGAAGCGGCAGCGGATGGGCCCCAAGGGGCTACGGCCTGGCTATGGCCGGCCCTGTTGTGGGCTTACGCCTTAGGTAGCGCGGCATTTGCAGGCCGGTTGGTATGGCGGCTGCTGCGGATAGCGGCCCTCATCCGGGGCGGACAGCAGTTGCGTAGCCAGGGGGTAACGCTGGTAGAGAGCCCGGCCATACAGGCGCCGTTTTCGTTCTTGTGGTTTTTATGCTGGCCTATGCAGCATTCCTATACGCCTCGGGAACTGAGCGCTGTGCAGGCGCACGAGCGGGCGCACATCAGTCAATGGCACAGTCTCGATCTGCTGCTAATGGAGGTAGTGGGCATCTTCTTCTGGTGGTGTCCGCTTTGGTACCTCCACGGCAGATACCTGCGGGAGGTGCACGAATATTTAGCCGATGCGGCGGCGCTAAAGCATACGCCGGCCCGCGACTATGGCCGGCTACTCATACGCCAGTGTCTGGGGCAGCCTATGCCCGAGCTGGCACATGGACTCAGAAATCATTCTCAACTTAAAAATCGTATTGCTATGATGACTAAAGCGAATTCTTCGCGTCTGGCTATGGCCAAGTACCTGTTGTTTGTGCCGCTGGCGGCCTTTTCAGTATTGGCCTGCTCTGCTCAGGCCGATAAAGCGGCGCCTGCTGCCGAGGCAGACTATACCCCTCGTGTGCTGATCGACACGGTTATTACCTTTGATCCGGATACCTACAAAGAGACGATGCAGATCGTGCGTACTGAGGTGTACACCGCCGCCGAGCAGATGCCGGTATTTGGCGCCTGCCCCGGCAAAGAGGGCAAAGAGCTGTCAGATTGCTCGACCACAAACCTCATGACCTACTTAGGCGCCAACATGCGCTACCCCGATGCCGCCCGCAAGAGCAACGTAGAAGGCATGGTGGTAGCCGCCTTCCAAATAACGGTCGACGGCCAGGCAACGGCTGCATCCATCAAGAAGCCGCTTTCGCCCGAGTGCGACGCCGAGGTGCTGCGCCTGATCCGGGAGATGCCTCGATGGCAGCCCGGCACTGTTGACGGCAAACCGGTAATCGTAGAGTTTACCCTACCCGTCCGCTTCAAGCTGGGCTCGTAGCGGCGGCGGGTTCCTCTGCCGATGCCCCCGCCTGCCCTACAATGGCGCTGCCAATGGCGCAATGCAGGCAGCGCTTCTGATCGCAGTAGTTGTTTTTGAGTTCCAGCAAGGCCTGACTATGGTAGGCCGATGCAGCGCTTAAGCCCAACCGGTTCCACTCCTGAATGATGGCATTGTGTTCGGCAGGGGTTTCCTCCAGCAACGCCAGGGCGCGGCTTTGATGCCGCTCATCGCCCTGGCGTTTGCCGTATAAAAACAACATGGGCGCCAGGGTATTGATCACCAGCAGATGGATGGCGCTGCGCCCGAGGGCTTTGGGCTTGTGGTCGGCGACCTTGCCAAAGGTATAGTGATCCTGCCAGTAGTTGGAGAGCTTTACTTCAAACATATGCTCCACTTCAGTAAGGTTGGCCGCTACTAATGCCTTTCCAAACAAAGCCCCGCTCTGATGCAGCAGCGCCGCCAACTGAGCCACCCGAATGGTGGGGAAATTGGCCGGCCTCATGCGCATAAACTTCCACATACCCTCGGGCAGAGGCGTCAGCTCGTGTTTTTGCCGCAGGAAGCGGTACTCCTTCAGCAGGCGGCTGGGATATTCGTCTTCAAAATGCTCCGATAGCAGCCCCGCCTGCCCAAAGAGCAATGCTTCCATCTGAAAACGGCTATGCCGATAGCGCAGCAGCAACCCCAACGGCAGCGAGCGGGCCAACAGTTCAAAAGGCTGCGCATTCACATGGCCGCCCAGCCCCTGGGCCAAGGCCTGGTAAAACGTCTCCTCCCAGTCGCCGGCATTGGCCTCTAAGCGCTCCGCCCAGCGCAATGTGCGCTTTTCGAGCCGCTCAATCATCAGCCGATCCAACCACAAACTCCGGGTAATGCCCGGCACAGTATGCAACTGATGCTGGCAGGGAACCCAGTGCGCGCTGTGCAGTAGCCGCTGATACATACTGCTCAGGCCCGCCGGAATGCGCTTGCGCAGCTCTACGCAGGGGATGCGCTCGCCCAGCCGGCTTATTACAGGCACGTCTTCATCCAGCACCACATGCAAAATCACATTCTGATAAGCAGGGTCGGCCGTATGCCGATGGGCTTCCCACTCGCTGGCGTAAAGGTGCATTTCTACATTGCCCACCCAAAGCGTATCGCCAATGCGGATGCGCGCATTGAGGAAATCCGGCCCCGAATGTCGATTGTAATGCCCCAACTCCAGAATCTGGACGGGCTCGCCTTGCGTCGTCGTTAGTGCCTGCCGGTCGAAGCGGTCAAAACGCCATACATAGTGCAACAGGTCTTCGTGTAACAGATTTTCGCGCATAATCAGAGAGCATGATTGTGTTAGGGCCACCAGAAAAAAGCCTCCATCTGCCACCTCCCAATGGCCAAATATCCATAGATGACGCAACACCCGGCTTTTTTCCACAAAGTAACCCCAAAAATCATGCTCTCTAACCTCACACACCCAAGCGCAGCCCCCAGCCTAAGCCCAAGCGGAGCCCTAAACGCGGCCACGCCGCCCTAAACGCGCACAGCGCCCCTAAACGCTCGCGAAGCGAGCCCTAAACGCGCGCAGCGCCCAGCCCAAGCGGAGCCCTAAACGCGGCCACGCCGCCCTAAACGCGCACAGCGC
>CAYOTJ010000148.1:0-8189 GCA_964406855.1 uncultured Saprospiraceae bacterium | reverse complement strand
GATAACCCGGGCAGCATGACCATCGGGGCCTGCCGGGGCGGCTGCCCAAAAAAAATCCCGAACGACCTTTTGATTCGATCGTCCGGGAGGGGGGGAATAATTTCCGTTGGAAGTGGAAATTAGAGCGTCATGCCGTCGTACACGTCCATCACGGCGCGTACATGGCCTGCTGATTCGTTCATGAGGGCCATTTCGTCGGCGGTGAGTTTGAGCTCGATCATTTGTTCGATGCCGTTTTTGCCCAATTTGACGGGCACGCCGAGGAAGAGGTTATCGAGGCCGTACTCGCCTTGCAGCAGTGCGCAGCAGGGGAAGATGCGGTTTTCGTTTTTGAGGATGGCTTCCACCATTTGAGCGGCTGCGGCGCCGGGGGCGTACCAGGCCGAAGTGCCCATGAGCTTAACGAGTTCGCCGCCGCCCACTTTGGTGCGTTCCACGATGGCGTTGAGCGCATCGGTATCGATCATTTCTGTGACGGGGATACCGGAAACGGTGGTGTAGCGGGGCAGGGGCACCATGGTATCGCCGTGACCGCCTAAGAGCATGGCCTGAATGTCTTTGGGGGATACCTGAAGCGCTTCGGCGAGGAAGGCGCGGTAGCGGGCGGTATCGAGGATGCCGGCCATGCCGAATACGCGGCTGCGGTCGAGGCCGGAAGCTTTGTAGGCGGCGTAGGTCATCACGTCGAGGGGGTTAGAGACGACGATGATGATGGGATTTTCGGAATACTTGACGATCGACTTGGTGACGGAGTCAACGATTTTGGCGTTGGTAGTAATGAGGTCGTCGCGGCTCATGCCCGGTTTGCGGGGTACGCCGGCGGTGATGACCACGATGTCGGAGCCGGCCGTATCGGCGTAATCGTCGGTACCGCGCAGGAAGGTGCTGTAATTGTCGATGGGGGCCTGCTGCCAGGTATCGAGGGCCTTGCCGCGGGCGAAATCGCCCTGGATGTCCAGAACGACAATTTCTTTCACGAGGTCTTTGTGGGCTAGAACATTGGCGCAGGTAGCTCCCACGTTTCCGGCGCCGATGACGGTTACTTTGCTCATGTTTGGAATAATTGGTTGACGGCGCAAAAGTAAGCTTTTTATTGGCTTTGTTACGTTGACGACTAAAAGAAAAGCGAGACGTGCAAAAGTCAATACCAATATTTTTCTAATTTTGTGGTCGCAATTCAGCTCAAGGAAAAACAGTGTCCATGTCAAAACTTTTATCTACACTTTTGCTGGCGGCCGTAGTATGGGTCGCGCAGGCCCAAACGAGTCACTCCAACTGGTGCGGAACGCATGGCGAGGAGGTTGAGCAATACCTCATTCGCCGCCTGCAGGCCAATAAAGCTGCGGTAGAAGCCAACGGCGGCTCGGTAGCCCGCAATACGCAGTATGTGCCCATCAAATTTCACTTAGTAGCCCAAACCAACGGCGCGGGCCGCATTTCGGAGGCTACGGTACTGGGGCAGTTGTGCGAACTGAACGAAGACTTTGCTCCGCTGGGCATTCAGTTCTTCCTCAAGGACGGCACTTTCAATTATGTGAACAACTCTACGGTTTATTCCAACCACAACGGTACCATCAACACCATTATGACTTTCCAGCGCAATGCGCGGGCGTTGAACGTATGGATCGTAGATGAGATTCCCGATGATTCGTCGAGCGACGGGCAGACGCTGGCCTACTATTCGCCGGTAAAAGACTGGATCGTATCGCGCAAGGCCAACATTGGCCCCAACGACGCTACCCTTTCGCATGAGATAGGCCACTTCTTTAGCTTGGCGCACCCGCACCGCGGCTGGGACGCCCAGCCCTACGATCAGGCGCTGCACGGTACACCGGCGCCGGCGATGAGCCCTGGCGGTGTGCCCACCGAGTTGGCCAGCGGCGCCAACTGCGCAACGGCCGGCGACCTGGTGTGCGATACGCCTGCCGACTACAACTTTGGCTTAGGCTGGCCGAACTGCAACTACACGGGCGGCGCCCGCGACCCGGAGAATCAGCTCTTAAACCCCGAGGAGCGGCTGTTTATGGGCTACTTCCTCAACTGCCCCGATGAAGAGTACTTCTTCTCGCCTATGCAGCAGGAGCTGATTTTGGCCGACCTGGCCTCTTCGCAGCGCAACTATCTGCGCTTAGACCCCGTGCCGGTGGTATCAGAAATTACGGAGGCGCCCACGCTAACGTTCCCCGAGGAGGGCGCTTCATTGCCTTACTTCAACTCCATCAACTTCACCTGGACGGGCGTTCCCGGCGCCATTGGCTATGTGCTGGAGATTTCGCGGGTGAGCACCTTCACCATCAATCCCATCCGCTTAGTGGTGTATGGCACCAACAAAGTGGTAACGGGCTTAGAGTCGAATAGGAGCTACTTCTGGCGCGTGCGCCCGTTCAATGCCCACAAGGGTTGCCAGCCGCCTACCGCCAACGGCACCTTCATAACGGGCACACTTACTTCGGTAGACGTTCCGGCAGGCATAGCCCGCTACGAAGTGGCGCCCAACCCGGTAGACAGCCGACAGCCGCTGCGCATCACGCTGGAGCCGGAAACGAGCGTAAATGCCGACATGCAGCTCTTCGACCTCACGGGCCGCGCCGTATCGGGCGTGCAGCGCCACCGCTTCACCACGGTAGAAAACACGGCTTGGATGGATGTATCCGGGCTCAGCGCCGGCGTTTACCTGCTGAACATCCAGACCGAAAATGGTAAGCTGACGGAACGGGTGGTGGTTACCCGTTAATGCTGTCGCATGTTGTTTGTGCCTGCACACGCCGTATGTGTGTCTGAGGCCGCCCTCATTTTGCACCGCGAGTTAGTTTAGCTCGCGGTGTAAAATGAACTTATCCCTTCCGATTGAGTTACTCCTCGAAATTACAATGGCTCCATCGAGCAGATTGCGGGCCTTTTTTGACGGACCACATTTTTACTACCACGATTATGGCAAACTTTCTACGCTCTGGTTTTGGGCTACTATTCTTTTTTGTATCCGTAATGACGGCATCAGCGCAGGAGCCGGCGCCCTGCGCTACGCCCGGAGGACACTCAGAATGGCTCAGGCGCTACCAGCAAAATCCGGCGGCTTACCCAAAGTCCGACGATATGCTGTATGTACCTGTCCAGATTCACATTGTAGGGAATGATGAAGGCGAAGGCTATTATGGCGTCAATCAATTGCTAAACGCCTTCTGCCAGCTCAATGAAGATTTTTTACCCGCCAACATCCAGTTCTACTTCAATAGCCCAATCAACTACATCAATGATTCGGGCTATTATGAGCACGACTTCGACGGCGGAGCGGACCTGATTGAAAACAACAATTTCCCGAATGCCATCAACTGCTACTTTGTGCTGCGGGCAGCAGGGGCTTGCGGGTATTTCTTCCCCGGTGTTGACGGCGTAGTATTGGCCAAGAGCTGCGTAGGCCCCGGCGACCATACCTGGGCGCATGAAGTGGGTCATTTCCTGTCATTGCCCCATACGTTCAGCGGCTGGGAGGGCTATGAACACGATTACAGCCAACCGGCGCCCGAGTTTGTCAATGGTCGTGAAGTGGAACGCGCCGACAGCAGCAACTGCGCTCAGGCCGGCGACGGCTTTTGCGACACGGCGGCAGATTACCTCAACTACCGCTGGTCGTGTACCGCCAATAATGATAGCGGAGTGATACAGCACGACCCTGACACGGTTGCTTTTCGTTCGGCGGCAAAATGGTTTATGTCCTATTCGTTAGACCCCTGTATGTCGGAGTTTTCGCCGGAGCAAATTGCGGCCATGCGCGCCAACCTGTCGGATGAGCGCGCCAACCTCCCCTCGCTGGAGCTTGCTTTTGAATACATAATCCCCGATACGCCGATCCTGACGGCCATCACGCCGCTGCAGGGCAGCTTTGTTGAAGGCGTGAGCAGCCTGACGTTGGAATGGGAACCCATACCCAATGCGACCCACTATCTGGTGCAGTGGAACCCCTTCCCCTTTTTCAGCGTGGTACTCAACCAGGAGGTTACAGAGGGCAATTCCATCACCCTGACGGGGCTGGCCTCAAATGAGGACTACTCGTGGCGCATCCGCCCTTTTAATGCTTACCAAACCTGTGCAGGCTTTACAGGCAGATCGACGTTCAACACGGGCACGCTGGTGAATGCGTCGGAATTGAATGAAAACTACCGGGTACGCCTGTACCCCAACCCTGCCGGGCGCGGCGAATCCTTCACTCTCGACATGGATTGGCCTGCTTCAATGGCGGTTCGCTGGACAATCAGCGACGCGCTGGGGCGTCAGGTGGTTTCGGGCTTAGAAAATGTGGTTGCCGGCGGTCATCGGCAAACCATTGATGCGCGGGAATTGACTTCCGGCCTGTATTTTTTGCGTCTTTATGGCGATGGTGTCGAGATAACGCGTAAATTGGTCGTTCAATAAACAGACTTGTTCTGTGGGTCGTGAACGAGCGAAAGCGCAGAGCAAGCCCAACAAAAACAGTTGAGCGTATGAAGGCAGTTCGTTGGCTGGCCGCACTGGCACTGGGCCTGATTTTTATGACCGGGGCGTATGCCCAGGAAGAGCAACCGCTGCGCTATTGCGGCGTTCAGATGGGCCGCAGCGCGTGGCTGGTCAAGTACCAGGCGGCGCCGCATGCCTATCCCAAGGGGCCGGACACGATATTGTACATTCCGCTTACCATCCACATTGTGGGCAACGACAATGGGGCGGGCTACTATGCCATGAACTCGCTCATTCGGGCTATGTGCCGGTTGAATGAAGATTTTGCGCCGGCTAACATCCAGTTTTTTATTGAGGGAGAGGTGCGCTACATCAACAACTCGGCCTACTACAATCACGAAACCGTGCTGGAAGGCGCAACCATGATGTTTGCCGAAAATGTGCCCAATACGCTCAACTGCTACTTTGTAAACGATCCGGCAGGCAATTGCGGCTATAACCTCCCGTATGCCGGCATAGCCATGCGCAAAACCTGCGCGGGCCCCAACGACCATACCTGGGCGCATGAGATCGGCCACGCCCTTAAACTCCCCCACCCCTTTTTGGGCTGGGAAGGAGGCGTGAGCTGGGATGGGTCGGTATCCCATAACTTTAGTAACCCGGCTCCGCCCCGGGTGACCTATGACTACACCTTTTTTAAGGATACGCTCATTTTGGATACCCTCATCATTGATACGGCCTATGTAGAGCTGGTGGATGGCAGCAACTGCGCCATTGCTGCAGATGGTTTTTGCGACACTTCACCCGACTACATAGCTGCACGTTGGACCTGCGATGGCAATGGCCTCAGCGGCACGCTTCAGCATGACCCCAACGGCGTAGGTTTCCGCAGCAATGGTAGCTACATCATGGGCTATGCCAACGACGCCTGCCAGGCCATCTTCACAGAAGAGCAAAAAGATGCCATGCGGGCCTATCTGCTCGATCAGCGATCCAATTGGCTTTACGACCAGACGCCGGCTACGCCCGTAAGCGACGCGCCCGCGCAAATTGTAGCCCCAGCCCCAGGCGACACCCCGCCTGCCAATGCCGTTTATTTAGCCTGGACGGCGGCCGAAGGCGCTACTCACTATCTGGTGGAAGTAAGTCGATTGGCCAGCTTTTCCGCAGCCGTTACTTCTGAGTACATCGCCGAAGGGCCTTTCCTGCAATTGCCCGATGCGCTGCTGGAAGAGCGTACCTACTTCTGGCGGGTAAAGCCCTTTAATCGCTACCGACACTGTGCGGACTATATCCTGAGTTCCTCTTTCATCACTGGCGCGCTGGTAGGTACTCAAGCCCCCGAAGGACTCGACTTCTGGACCATGGCGCCCAATCCGGCCCCGCAAACGGGCGAGCTGCAACTCATCTTACAACTCGATGGCGCGCAAACCCGCGATTGGGAAGTACGCCTGACAGACGCCCTCGGACGCCAACTGCTGCGCCAACCCATAAAAGCGACGCCCGGCCGGCAAAGTCTGTCGCTGAGTTTGCCCAACGGGCTTGCTGCCGGCCTGTACTTCATAGCCCTAAGCGAAACCAACGGCCCCGGCCGGAGTACTAAAAAGTTGTTGGTTCAATAGCCCCGCTATGCGGATATTGCATACCTCCGACTGGCATTTGGGCCAGAAATTGCTCTACTTCGAGCGCGATGAAGAGCATCGGCTGGCGTTAGACTGGCTGCTGGAAAAACTCGTCGCCGAACGGGTGGATGTGCTGGTCGTCGCAGGCGACATCTTCGACATTGGCAACCCGCCCAACTACGCCCGCCATACCTACTACCGCTTTCTGAGCCGGCTGCTGCAAACGCCCTGCCGCCACGTAGTGATCACGGGCGGCAACCACGATTCGCCTACCATGCTCAACGCTCCACGCGAACTGCTGGAAGCACTCAACATCCGCATCATAGGCGCCGCCACCGGACAATTGGAGGACGAACTGCTGGAGTTGCGCAATGCCCAGGGGCAACCGGAAGCCGTAATAGCAGCCGTGCCTTTCCTCCGCGACCGGGATTTGCGCACCAGCATTGCTGCCGAAACTTTTGATGAAAAGCTTCAGCGCTTGCGCGAAGGCATAAAACAACACTACCAACAAATCGGCGCATTGGCCGAACCCTATCGCCGGCTCAACGTGCCTATATTGGCTACGGGGCACCTCTATGCCATTGGCGCCCAAACAGAAGAAAAACAAAATAACATCTACATAGGCGATTGTGAGAATATCGATGCGGCTGATTTTCCCGAAATCTTCAGCTATGTGGCTCTGGGGCACATCCATCGGGCACAAACCATAGGCGACTACCAGCATGTGCGCTATTCGGGCTCGCTTATTCCACTCAGTTTCAGCGAAACCAAAGACGATAAAACCGTCTATCTGCTCGACTATGAAGGCGCCAGACTGCTAAATGTCAGCGCGCTGGATGTCCCCGTGTTCCGTAGGCTTAAGACCATCACCGGAACCTTAGACGAGGTAAAGGCCAAACTGACCCGCTTCGCCGCCGAACACGACCGCCCGCTCACCCCCTGGGTGGAAGTAGTGGTGCAAAGCGACAACTATCTGCCTGGCTTAGACGAAACCCTAAAAGAATTTTGCCGGCCTTTGCCGCTGGAGTTGGTTAAAATCAGAGTCAATCGCCATTATGCCAGCCTCGGCGCCGACGAGGGGGCGCCCCTACCCGACCTCGACGAACTCAGCGTGGATGAAGTGTTTTTTCGCAGGTGCAAAATAGCTCTGGAAATTACATCTGAGGAAAAAGAAATGCTAAATAAAACTTTCCAGGAACTAAAAGAATGGATGGAATCGCGGCAAGAAGCTGCGAATTAAACCAACATGGAGATACTGCGCATATACCTGACCAACATCCACTCGCTCCGCCAGCCGGTGGAACTGGATTTCACCCGGCCTCCGCTGGCCGGCTCAGGTATATTT
The DNA here is from genome assembly GCA_964406855.1 of uncultured Saprospiraceae bacterium. Taxonomy (GTDB): domain Bacteria; phylum Bacteroidota; class Bacteroidia; order Chitinophagales; family Saprospiraceae; genus JAUMBM01. The sequence goes on along the minus strand of CAYOTJ010000148.1, from coordinate 791 downwards.
GCCATTACAGGCGATACCGGCGCAGGCAAAACCACGCTGCTTGACGCCATTACCCTGGCCCTGTACGGCCGGGTGGCGCGCAACAGCAAGGAGAAGCAACCCAAAGAAGCCATGAGCTTCGGGGCCGGCGAAAGCATGGCAGAAGTAGACTTTCGGGCCGGCGAGCGCCTCTACCGGGCCAGATGGAGCCAGCGGCGGGCGCATGGCAAGGCCGAAGGCAACCTCATGCCCGCCGGGCGGGAGTTGGCCTGCTGGTCGGACGAAAAACAGGCATACGAAATCTTAGCCTCCAAGATCAAGGAAGTTGACGAGCTTGTAGAGGCTGTCACCGGGCTAGACTACGACCGCTTTACCCGATCGGTATTGCTGGCACAGGGCGATTTTGCGGCCTTCCTGCGGGCGGGCGAGAAGGAGCGCTCTGAATTATTGGAACGCATTACGGGCACTTCCATCTACTCCGACCTATCGCGGGCAGCCTTTGAGCGACACAAGATAGAGCGCGATAAGTTGGACGCCATGAAAATGCAGTGGGAACAATTGGGCGCCGTCGGGGAAGAAAATGAAGCTGAACTGGCGCAACAGTTGGCAGGGCTTAATACCGCTTACACCCAACGGCAAAGCCACATGGCCACCCTGCGCCGGCAGCATCAATTGCGCAGGCAGCAGGCCGATACAGAACCGCTTTTGCAACAAACTACCGACGCCCTCACCCGAGCCGAAGAAACATGGGCACAAGCCGCCCCCGATCGGCAGCGCTATGCCCATGCCCGCCAGGTAAGGGCCTTTGCGCC
>CAYOTJ010000147.1:6920-8189 GCA_964406855.1 uncultured Saprospiraceae bacterium | reverse complement strand
ACCAATCGGCTGCCGCTGCCGGGCTTTAAGCCTCCGGCCTGACGTGTACGTCGACCTGCGGGAAAGGAATGGAAATGCCTTCCCGGTCAAAAGCTTTTTTGACGTTTTCGTTCATATAAAAATACGTTTCCCAGTAGTGCTCGCTTTGACAAAAGGGACGAGTAGCCAGGTCTACGCTATTGTTGGCCAGCGAAGCTACTACTACTCTCTGAGCGGGATCATTCAGGATGTAAGGGCAGGTTTTACCAACTTCCAAAATGATTTCCCGGGCTTTGTCGATATTACTGGTGTAGCTAATGGAGAAAGTGAGTTCGACGCCGATGGTACCCTGCCCGGAGATATTGGTAATGATATTGCTGGTAACAAGCCCATTGGGGACAATAATTCGTTTATTGTCGAGGGTAGCCAGGACGGTGTTAAACACCTGGATTTCTTTGACTCTGCCCTGCTGTCCTCCAACAACCACCAGATCGCCTACTTTATAGGGCTTGAAGATGAGCACCAACACGCCGCTGGCAAAATGCCCCAAGCCGCCTTGCAGGGCTGTACCGATGGCAAAGGCTAAGGCCGTAAAGATGGCTACAAAAGAAGTGGTTTCGATACCAAACATGCGGGCTACGGTCAGCAGCACCAAAATTTTCAAACCTACGCTGATAAGAGAGGATAAGAAAGGTGCTACAGAGTCGTCAATCTTACTCTTTTCCATCGTTTTCCGGATGAGCCGGGCTACCCGGCCTACCATCCAAAACCCTATGAGCAGGGTAAGCAGCGCCCCGGCTACTTTGGGCGCATAGGCCGTGAGCATTTTAGCAAGTTCTGCCGTGTCGATCCATTCCATGAGTATTCATTTTTAAGGCGATAAAAAAAACAACGCCTGCCGCCCGACGACCGCCGGTATGGCGGGCCGTGCAGCAGGCGTTATTTTTGTATGTAGTAGGCTACAAGTCAGTTCAATTTTAACCTTCTCCTTCGCCGCCGCCGCGTTTATCTCCGCCCCGCCCCCGCCGATTGCCGCGTCGGCGCTTGTTGTTGTTGTTGTTGTTGTTGTTGTTGCGATTGGGGTTAGGAGTGGTATTGGCGGCATTACCGTCGCCTGTGGGGGCGGGCGGTTTTTGCCCGCCTTGCGGCGGCATGTTGTTAGCGGCCGGCGGATTTACCGGTTTCTGCGCTCCTCCGGCGGGTGGCGGAGTGGGCGGTTTATGCTCTTTAAGCCGCTTTTCATGGCGGGGGGCGGGGTGGGCAGGCGGGCCCTTGGGGCCTTTAGCGGCA
>CAYOTJ010000147.1:1037-6910 GCA_964406855.1 uncultured Saprospiraceae bacterium | reverse complement strand
CTCCCGGCCGGCATCGGCTGGTTTGCGCCCTTCGGCTGGTTTTTTAGGCGCCTGGGGCGCTGGAGGCCTGGCTGTTGGCGCCTTAGCGGCGGATTCTTCGCCCGGACCCTTCTTGCGTTTTTTCTTGCGTTTTTTCTTGCGCTCTTCAGGCGGGAGTTCAATGAAGCCCGTCACATCCTCGTAGTCGGGCTCGCTATCGGCCATCGTGGGTGGCGCCACTGCCAATTCTTCCAGATCGGCCGGTTTTTTGCCTTCCCGGTTCAGCGCCTGTATCTCCCATACCTGCTTTACGGCCAAGGGGAATAACTTACCCTTGGAAGGACCTTCGTGATAGGTATAAAACATCAACTGCTTGAAGATGTCGGTTTTTACCAATACCACCATACCCGCTTCGGTATGCAGCCGATCGGCCTTTTCCGGGAACGACTCCAGCGCATCCATATAAGTATCGAGCTCGTAATTGAGGCAACACTTGAGGCGGCCGCACTGGCCCGAAAGCTTCGACTGGTTGATGGCCAAATTCTGGTAGCGCGCCGCCCCGGTAGACACCGACTTGAAATCGGTGAGCCAGGTAGAGCAGCAAAGCTCGCGCCCACAAGAGCCCAAGCCGCCAATGCGGGCCGACTCCTGGCGGGCGCCGATCTGGCGCATCTCAACTTTTACTCTGAATTCCTTGGCGTATTGCCTGATGAGTTCCCGAAAATCCACCCGGCCGTTAGCGGTATAATAGAAGGTAGCTTTGCGCTTGTCGCCCTGATACTCTACATCGCCCACTTTCATATCCAGCCCAAGGGAGCGGGCAATGGCGCGGGCCTGAATCATGGTAGGGCGCTCCAGATCGCGGGCCTCCTCTAAGCGTTCGAGATCGCGCTCGTTGGCTTTGCGGATGACTTCAAAGAGGATGCTGTCGGGGTTCGTCCGGCGCTTTTTCATTTGCAGGCGCACGAGTTCACCGGATAGGGTCACGCGGCCGATGTCAAAGCCGCCGCCTACGTCCACCACCACCATATCCCCACTGACGGGCCGATAAAAGGGCTGGGAGCGAAAAAAAGCTTTTCTGGCGCCGTTTTTAAAACTTATCTCTACAAAATCAAAGGGGTCCACATCCGCTATATCGAGCTGTGCCAGCCAATCGAAGCTATTCATCCGATTGCAACCGCCAGAGCCGCAACCTCCTGTGCCGCAACTGCCGTTGCTGCCGCAGCCGCCGGGTTTGCCGAGCTCTTTCCCTATGCTACATCCTGTACAACCCATGTTCGCTGTTTATTTTGAAGCGCCCGAGAGCGCCGTTGTATGTGGCTGCGCCGCATAGCCTTTTCGAGGCTCGTAGCGCTGCCTTGGTTTGTTGGTCAGGCCGCTTGCGCGGCCCGATTTTGTAAAATATGGTGCATCCGGATGCTTGCATCCAGAAATAATACTTTGGGGTGCGCATTGCGCTCTACATGGTAGGTGCAGTCGTCGAGAAGGCGGATGAGCGCCCCCAATTGCTCTAATCCTACTATATCGGCCATTCGGCGCGCTGTCTCCAGCTCTTCGCTGCGCAGGCGCGCTTTTATACCGCCGCCGCCAAACTTTAGAGCTAGCAACTCGCGCCAAAAGTGCAAAGCGTAGCGCAGGAAATGCTTTTGATTTTCGCGGCCCAGTTCCGCAAAACCCTCCACCCAGCGAGTCATCTCCACTGGCCGCCCCTTGTAGCAGGCGCGCATCCACGCTAAGAAACGCCGGGCATGGTCGTTTTCTTGCACCGCGGCTAAGGAGAGCGCTTCATTGAAATTTCCCCCGGCCAACTGGGCTGCCGCGAGCGCCTCATCAGGCCCCAGCCCCAACCGGTGTTGCAAGCCCGCCACGATTTCGTCATCCGCCAAGGGATTGACTTTTACCAATTGGCAGCGTGAAAGTATGGTGGGGAGTATCTGCTCCTGGTCTTCAGCCACCAGCAGAAAAATCGTCTGATCCGGCGGCTCTTCGATAAGTTTAAGCAATCGGTTTCCTTCGTTGCCCAAGTATTCGGGTAGCCACATCAACAACACTTTATAGGGGCTTTCATAAGGCTTTAGGCTCAGCTTGCGCACAATGTGTACACATTCTTCCCGCGTGATGTTGCCCTGCTTGTTTTCGGCATCAATGCGCTGCAGCCAGTCGTTGACCTCCATGTAGGGGTTGGCTGCCAACGCTTCCCGCCATTTCGGCAGGAAGGCATCACTGGTCATTTTAGAGCCTATGGTCGGAAAAGAAAAGTGCAGATCAGGATGAATGCCTTTACCCGTTTTTTGGCAGGCGGGGCATTGCCCGCAAGCATCGTGCTCGCCGCGCTGCGTACAAAGCAGGTAGCGGGCCGCCGCCCAGGCCAACGCCAGGCCGCCGCTACCCGGAGGCCCCAGTAGCAGCAGGGCATGGGGGAGCCGGTCGGTGCGTATCATGCGCCCGAGTAGTTCCTTTGCCTGTGCCTGACCAATGACGCCTTCTAACAACATGCCTTAGGCCTTTTATTAGACTTGTCCTGCACTTCGTTAAAAAGCCTCGCCGATGCTACGGCATCGTCTAAATTTTTTGCCTCATTCAGGACAAAATTTGCTGCGCTTTCGCTCGTTCATGACCCGCAAAACAAGTCTATTTATTTGGTGACGTAAAATTAAACAAACTTTGCTTTCGCAAAAAATAAAAATCCCCCTTCCGAGAGCACTGCCTCAGAAGGGGGATGTGCCAGGGCTCAAAAGGCCCTTAAAACCTTATGTGTTACGGACGAACCTGCCCGATGACAAACTGCTTGCTAAGGAGCTGTCCGCCTGCTGCCTGTAGCGTCAGGTTGTAGACCCCGTTGGGCAATCCGCTCAGGTTGATCGTCTCCAGTGTCTGCGTTACCTCGTCGAGGTTGAGGGCGCGCACCGGCTGGCCCAGCGCATTGCGCACTTCGATGCGCACCGGCTGACCCATGAAGTTTTCCAGCTTGACGTTCAGCACGTCCTGAGCCGGGTTGGGGTACAGCGACAAGCCTACCTGCTCGCTGCCCGTCGATTCCAGCCCGTTGTCGATTCCGGCAAACGGAATAACTACCGTCAGCGGTACGCCGGCTACATTGCTAAATACGGCAGTAGCCTGTGTATTGACGTTGATGCTCTGCGTAAACAGACCTACCTGAATGCAGTTGGGCAGTACCAGCGTGGTTACGAATACCACATCCCAGTTGCTGCCGTCAACAGATACTTCACCCGTGAAGATGTTGCCGTTGCGCGACAGGCGCATCCACTGCGGCGTATTTGGCCGCGGGAACTGCTGCTGCTGGGCAAAGCCGTTGGTCGTGGCGCGAAGGTCGCGTACCACAGCCGTAGTGAGCTGGCTGCGGATGGCTATTTTCTTCGAGCCGGCAGCGAGGCTCTCGCGGAACATCAGACCGCCCCAGCCGCCGTTGGTTACGTTCTCCAACTTGGCCTGGATGAAGCCGTTGCCGCACATTTGCTGCGAGGCGTAGGTAAGCACATCGCTGGTGGGCGAGCCGTAGCCGGTAGCTTTGATGTCGATGGTGCCGTCGCATACGTTTTCAATCGCGCTGCCATTGCTGCCTGCAAGGTTGCTCACCGTCCAGGGGGCGCCTAAGTTAGGACCGCAAAGGCAACTGATGCTCATGCTGAAAGCGCCGGTAGCGCTGCCAAAGCCGCTTACTAAAATGTAGTAGTCTACGCCTACCGAGGCATTGAACACAAACTGCGATCGGCTTGTGCCGCAAACAGGGCTGTCGTCGTTGCTGCCCACGCAGCTAAGACCCCCGCATGAACCGCTGAATACGTGTACTTTGGTGTCGTAAGCCGACGCGCAAAGGTTAAGGGTCACCTGAGCGCCATTGCCCACAAGCTTATACCATACGCCGTTGCCGGGCGTGCCGGCGCTGCCGCAAGAACCAACCCCGGCATCAGAAGAAGCGCCTACGGTGCTGCCCGTTACCGTGCTGCCGCAAGTCGTCGTGATGGCGCCCGCACAGGCATCGTTGGGCAGCGGCGCCGTAGTGAAGGTCGTACTTTGGTAGCTGGTAGCTCCGCCGCCGCCGCAATCGTCGGTGCGCACGCAGAAGGTATAAGTAGTATTGGGCGTGAGGCCCGTGAGATTAACGCTGGTACCCGAGGTCGTAGCCGAGCCCGTACCGCAAACGTGGCCTGCCGTGCCCACCGAGTAGCGGTAGCTGACAGCCCCGCCGGCGGCAGCCCAGCTCAGCGTAGCGCTGCCGGTGCTTACATTCGATGCCGAGGGCGCACCCGGCGCATTACAGGGCGGCACAGGGCAGTCGATGCGGAAAGTATGCGAAACGCTACTCGTCGTTTCCGGATCAAGCAGAATGTAATAGGTCACACCCGCTGTAAGCGGCCCAAAAGACACAGACGTAGCGGATGACAGGTCATCAATACAAGCCCAGCCGGAAGCGCTACAGCCCCCGGAGGCCGCTTTAAAAAAGTAGTCGATATAAGAACCGCTGGATGAAGATAAAACCAGCGTGTGCATGCCCGTAATGGTGGGCGTAAAACTGTATATTTTTTCCTGCCCCGGCGTAGAAAATCCGCAGCTACTTACGTTCCACGCGCCCGAACCAGAGGATGAAGCCGTAGTCGACTGGCCGCAGCTCAGGGACGTAATACTACTACAAGGGTCAAAGGTGGGCACACTACCGCAGGTAACAAACCGGCTACGGCTATTGGTACTTTCGCCGCAAGACGAGTTGGTATGGGTGTAAAAGCGGACGGTACCGCTAAGGGTGGCCGACCAAGTTACCGGCGACGTGCCGTGGGCATATACCGGCGACCCCGTCGGGCCTGCAATGGTAATGTAGTCGGAGCCTATGGAACTACTGAAGGTATAGCTGGCGCCCGAGCTAACGCTTACATTGGAGTATTCTCCGGCATACCCAAGGCTTGTAATAGTGCCGGCACTGCCATTGCAAACAGGCGCATACGTACTACTCGGATATAGCCCATAAGAAGCCGTGGTGCAACCGCTGCCACCACCGCCGCCGCCGCCAGTCGTACAACTGCCCAACAGGGTCATACAAGTAGTATTACTCTGGCAATTGTATTGATCCACCAGCACCCGAACTACGCCGGTAAAGGTGGCTGTCCAGGTTACCGACGACTGGGCGCCGCAGAAGTCGTCGTTGTAGGCCAGGTAATTGCCATTGGCATCGTTGTACAACGTGATCTGGGTGTCAAAGTCCGTATCGCCGCAGGTAGAAAACGTGTAGCTATTGCCTAAGCTTACATTTACATTGCGGTATTCCCCCCCATAGATGCAAGTTGTTAGCGTTTGAGCGGCCACATCGCAGGATATGGTGCTGGAGCCAAATAAAGAATTGTCATTGCCGCATTGCGCAGCCAGGCGAGCCATCGCCGTGCTTAGCATCAGCATGGCTAAAAGAGCGGAAAAACGTAATGGTATCCTCATCAGAATCATATTTTATTGGGTTAAATATTAATTCAAATCCATAGCGCAGATGTTTGATGATCCCGCAGAACAAGGCTAATGCATATTCCGCACATCGGCAGCTCCGTAGCGTGGATCAGCGTATGCGCCGCCCGCCAACACAAGCCACAGAGAGCCCGTTTCAACAGGTTCTCTTACTTTTATCCGCAAAATAATGGCGATGTAGACCAGATGTAAGTAGCTGGGAAAAGCAGGTGTTTTTATTGCGCCTCAAAGTGTTTCGATGAAATTAAAATTCCTTTAAAATGACTTAGACATGACAAATATAGCGCATTTTTGATTGCAGGCACATTTTTGACCATATTTTATTTAATTTATATAGGACTAATCCATAAAGCAGCGAAAAAGGAGATAAAAAAATCCCCCTTCCGAGAGCACTGCCTCAGAAGGGGGATGTGCCAGGGCTCAAA
>CAYOTJ010000147.1:0-937 GCA_964406855.1 uncultured Saprospiraceae bacterium | reverse complement strand
CTGCCGCAAGAACCAACCCCGGCATCAGAAGAAGCGCCTACGGTGCTGCCCGTTATCGTGCTGCCGCAGTTTACCGTGATGGCGCCCGCGCAAGCATCATTGGGCAGCGGCGCCGTAGTGAAGGTCGTGCTTACATAGCTGCTGGCTGCGCCGCCGCCGCAATCGTCGGTGCGCACGCAGAAGGTATAGGTCGTATTGGGTACCAGTCCCGTGAGGTTGACGCTGGTAGCAGCCGTTGTAGCCGAGCCCGTGCCGCAGACGTGGCCTGCCGTGCCCACCGAGTAGCGGTAGCTGACAGCGCCGCCGGCGGCAGCCCAGCTCAGCGTAGCGCCGGTGGTGCCTACATTCGAGGCCGAGGGCGTGCCCGGCACACCGCAAGGCGGCGGCGGCGAATAAGCACAAATGCTGAAGGTGCCCGGATTGTCATTGGAATATTCCCATACCCGGATGTAAATCGTTGACCCCGGCGTAAGCCCGCTGCGATCGATGGAGGGCATCAGGCCGTTGACGCTGTCGTCGTCGTCGCACTCAATGAGCGTAAGCACGCCGCAGTTGCCCGAGTAGATGGCCATGCCGCCGTCGGTCATAGCGCCTGTATTGGTATCAAGTACCAGCCGACCCGTAGCCGGCACTACGGCCGTAAACCATACGTCGCCGCCTGAATAGCTGGCGCAACCCGGCGCCGGAGCGCCCACAGAACCCGTAGCAGCAGCCGTCGTATATTGAGCAAAAGAGCAGGAAGCGCCTACGCTGAGCGCAATGGCGCCCGCGCAGTCGTCGTTGGCCGGCGGCGGGGGCTGGGTTTTTACACATACGTTAAAGGAGGTAGTCTGCCCACCCGTAGAAGTCCAGGTAGCTACCCGGATGAAGTACGTTTGGCCCGGAGTCAGCCCCGATACAGTACTGGTGTTGGGGTCGCTACAGACCAACGCAGTGG
>CAYOTJ010000146.1:0-8197 GCA_964406855.1 uncultured Saprospiraceae bacterium | reverse complement strand
TACTCCTTCCGGGCGGGCTACGGCTACAGCAACCTCATGTTTATTGCTGCCGGCGAAGTGATACGTGCGGCCGCCGGCCAGCCTTGGGACCAATGGGTGAGCGAGCGCTTTTTTCGCCCCTTGGGCATGACCCGTACCTGTACCTCGGTAAGCCAATTGGGCAAAATGGACAATGTGGCCACGCCCCACATCACCCGAACGGGCAATGCGCCTATTCCCTATGCCAATTGGGATAATATGGGCGCCGCCGGGGGCGTCATCTCCAGCGCCAACGATATGCTGCGCTGGATAGAGCTACAACTCGGCAAGGGCGAATTTCGGGGGCAGCGCCTCTTCGAGGCCGGCGTGGTGCAGGAAACCTGGCGACCCCACAACGCTTTCCGCCGCTTTTCGGCCTATGGCTTAGGCTGGAGCTTAGGCGAAAAGGCCGGAATGCCTGTGGTTTCTCATGGCGGCGGCTACGACGGCATGTACTCCAGAGTAGTGATGGTTCCGGAATCCAACCTCGGTATTGTCATCCTTACCAATAGCATGACGGGCCTGTCGGGCGCCCTCTCCAACTACATCCTCGACGCATACCTCGCGACCCCCGACGCTCAGTGGCTCGATAAAGCCCTGACCCGCGAGCGCAATGGCGAAAAGGAATGGAACGACCGCCGCCAACAGCGCCTCGACGCCCGGGTGCTGAATACGCGCCCCAGCTTAGCGCCCAATGATATGGTAGGCGTTTATCACGACCCCCTGTACGGCAACATCAACATAGAGCAGAGCGCCGGCGGAAGCTTTCTGCTCCGCTTTGAAGTGGCGCCCCAATTGGATGCCCGCTTGTCGCACTGGCATTACGACACCTGGAAATTGGAGTGGGAGCAAACCCATGCCTGGTTTGATTTCGGCACCGTGCAGTTTGTCGTCGACAACAACGGCAAGGTACTCGAACTGCGCTTTGACGTGCCCAACGACGATATTTTCTTCGACGAGATACACGCTAAGCGCCAGTAGGGGCTTGCTCCCACCGTCAAAAAATTAACCCAACGCCGCTTCCACGACCGGCTCGCCGGCTGGGGGCGGCGTTTTGGCGCTGATGCGGGGCGGAATGAGCTTGTATACCACCGGCGTAACGATGCGCGAAAGCAGGGTAGAGCTGATGAGCCCCCCGATGAGCACCCATGCCAGGGGCGAATAGAGCGGGTTGCCTTCGGAAGCTATGGGGATGAGCCCGCCAATGGCCGTTGCCGAGGTGAGCACAATGGGCACAAAGCGTATCTCGCCGGCTTCGCGTATGGCTTCGTCTAAGCCGTAGCCCTCTTCCCGCAGTTGGTTGGTAAAGTCGACGAGCAGGATGGAGTTTTTGACCTCTATGCCGATGAGGGCAATGAGGCCTACCACTGCCACAAAGGAGAAGGTATTGCCCGTAATAAGCAGCGCCAGGATGGCGCCAATGATGCCCAGCGGTATCACCGAAAGTACGATGAGGGTACTCTTGAAGGTGCGGAACTCCAGCACCAACACAGCAATAAACAGGAAGACCGTGATGATAACGATGGTTTCCATGCCGCCAAATGACTCAGCCTGGGCCTCCAACTCGCCGGCGGCCACGTAGCGGTAGCCCGCAGGGAAGGGGAAGGCATCGAGCTGCTCTATGAGGGAGGCGTTGATGTCCTGAGCTAAATAGCCCGTCTTCACAAAAGAACTAACGGTAACGTAGCGCTCCTGATTGAAGTGGCGGATGATGGGCGGCGCCGTTTCCAGCTCAATGGTTGCCACCTGGCGCAGGGGTATGGCTGTACCCAGTACGTTGTTGACGTAGAGGTCGTCGAATACCCGGAAGTCGCCGACGGAATCTTTGGGTACTGTAACGTTGATGATGTACTCTTCGCCTTCATCATCGTTGAACTCGCCTAAGGGCAGCCCGGCTAAGGCGAGTCGCACGGTGCGGTCGATGTCGCTGGAGGGCACGCCCAGCAGGTTGGCCTTATCTTTATTGATGCTTACGCGGAGGTTGGTCTTGAGGCTTTGCAGCGGGTTGTTGACGTAGATGGTGCCCTCGGTTTTGCGCACTTTATCTTCGACGGCGGCGGCAAGCAGGCGCAGGCTGTCGAGGTTGTTGCCAAACACCCGGATGGCGATGGGGGCATCAATGGGAGGGCCCTGCTCGAAGTCCTTAACCTCAATTTTAGCATTGGGGTAGCGCGCGAAGCGGGCCCGGAGTTTATCGATGAGGGCTACTTTTTCCTCGGGCGGCGTGCCGGCCTCCAACTGCACAAAGAGCTGGCCAAACTCGGGGTCATTGTCGTTGGGGATGACGTTGTAGTAGATGCGCGGGTTGCCGTGGCCTATATTGGCGGCTACGTGGCGCACCAGAGCTTCCTTTTGTACCTCGCTTTCCACCCAGCGGCTGATGCGGTTGGTCTCTTGCAGGTTGCTGCCCGGCGCCGCTGTGATGTTGACGAGGAACTGCGGTTTTTCCGAGCGCGGAAACAGGCTGAAGCCTACATAAGGCGCCAGGGATAGCGCCCCGCCAAAGATGAGCACGGCAATGAACAACGTAAGCCCCGGATGGCGCAGCCCCCAGGCCAACACCCGGCTGTAGGAAGCGCTGATGCCGCGCTTGAGCAGGCGCAGGAATACGTTGCCCTCAGGGCCGTGGGGCTGTTTCAGCAGCCGGCTGGCCAAAAACGGAATGATGGTAAGGGATACCACCAGCGAGGCCAGCACGGTGGTGATGACGCCCATCGGCAAGCTGCGGATGAAGTCGCCCGAAGCCTCCGGCAAGTATACCAAAGGCAAAAACGCCAGGATGAGGGTAGCCGTACAACCCACAACCGCCAGCCCGATCTGCTTGGTCGCTTCAATGGCGGCGGCCTGCCGCGAAAGCCCCTCCCGCATCCAGCGCTCGATGTTTTCCACCACCACTATGCTGTCGTCTACGAGGATGCCCAACGCAATGACCAAGCCCACGATGCTGAGCTGGTTGATGTTGAAGCCCATAAAGTCGAGCAAACTGAGGCCTATCGACAGCGAAAGGGGTATGGAGATCATCACCACCAGGGCAGCCCGGAAGCCTAAGGGCAGCAGGGTGATGGATACCAGCAGGATGGCGATGAGGAAGTCGCGCGCTAAGCCCGACAGGCGGCGGTCGACGCTCTCTGTCTGGTCGAAGTGCTTAACCAACTTCATATCGTCGGGCAGGCTGGCCGCAAACTTATCAAGTACGGGCTGAAACCGGGCTTGTATCTGGGAGATGTTTTCGCCTTGCTTGAGGGCGGCATTGATCCAGATGGCGCGCCGCCCGTCGAGGCGCGCTAAGTGGGTTTCTTCCCCGTACGCGAGGCTCACTTCGGCCACATCCCTGAGGTAGACGATCTTAGCCCCGCTGGAAAAGACAATGGTATTGCGAATTTCTTCGAGGTTCTCGTAGCTTCCGCTGGTCTTGACGTTGAACTTGCGCCCCTGCATCACCACGCTGCCGCCGGGGATATTGGCGTTTTCGCTTTGTACGGCGCCCAGTACCCGATTGAGGGGGATGCCCTGCTGGGCAATTTTGTCGAGGTTGAGGCTGATCTGTACTTCCTGCTCGGGGTAAGCCGACGATTCTACGTTTTTGAGGTTGTTGATCTTCTTGAGCTCGTTCTCCAAGCGCTTGGCCTGCCGCTCAAGCTCGCGATAGGGGGCCGTTTCTGATACCAGCGCCGCTTGCAAAATGTTGACGTCGGAAGGGCGGAAGCGCCGGATTTCCAGGGCGTACAAGTTTTCGGGCAAATCGCCCTCCAAGCTGTTTACTTCCCGGATGACTTCCTGGTATTTCTCCTGAACATCGGAGTCGTAGCGGAAGTCAATGCGCGTCACCGATACCCCGTCGCCGATGTCGGAGATGATCTGTTTTACGTTTTCCAGCTCCGACAGGGCTTCTTCGATCGGGTTGGCCACCAATTCTTCCATGTCTTGGGGGCTCACGCCGGGATAAATGGCCACTACGGCAAAAAACGGCGACTCAATGTCGGGGTCTTCGCTGCGGGGCATGTTCAGCAGGGCGTTGGCGCCTACCAGCAACACCATCACAAATACAATGAGGGTGAACTGATAATTCTTTACGGAAAATTCTGAGATCTTCATCGGGTGATCTTTGGATGGGGGGATTGGGGGTTATCGCTTTTGTGAATGAGCTTCCATGACCTCTATGGCGCTGCCGTCGGTGAGAAAGGGCGAGCCTGCCGTGATAACCTCGCTGACACCATCGAGGCCTTGCTCAATGGCGATGCAGTCGGGGCGGATGGAGGCGATGCGCACGGCTAATTTGCGGGCCGTTTTGCGGTCGTCGGTGACGTAGACGTAGGCCGATTTGCCGCTGCCTTCGTGTACGGCGGCGGGCGGCACGCATACTAGAGCCTCGCCGGCGCCGGGTTGAAGGGCCGCGCGAGCAAAGAGCCCCGAGGCTAAGTTTTTGTTGCCTGCGCGTATCGTGACCTCAATTTCAAATGAGCCGCTGGAGGGGTCGGCGGCTACCGACTTATAGGTTACTTTGCCGGGGAAGGTCTCGCCGGGATAGGCGTCGAGGGTGATGGAGGCCGGGTCGCCCTCGGCAATGCGGGCCCAGTCGCGATCGGCCACGCCGGCGCGCAGTACCCAATCGGCCTTGCCTTGCCCGTCGATGAAGAATACGGGCGTGCCCGGGCCTGCCAGTTCGCCTTCATTCATGAGTTTGCGCACGATACGGCCGGTATGCGGCGCCCGTATCTCAGAGAAGCGCCGGTTGAACTCGGCAATGCGCACATTCTCGCCGGCTACTTCATAGGCCGTCTCGGCATTTTGCACCTGCTCGCGGGTAGCTACATTGTCGCGCTGGAGATTGCGGGCGCGTTCGAGGTCGCGGTTGGCTTTGTCTAAGCCCTGCCGTGCCTGATTCACCTGAGCTTCAATTTCGGTGAGGTCAAGGGTAGCCAGCAACTGGCCCTGCCGAACGGCATCGCCTTCGCGTACATATATTTTTTGAATGACGCCGCCCGTTTTGAACGACAGACGAGCCTCCTCGTCGGAGAAAAGCAACCCGGAAGCATAGATGGGGTCGCTAACATTCTGGCGCTGTATGGGATGCAACTCAACGGCCACGCGGTTAGGGGCGTCGGCCTCGACAGCTTCTTCTTTTTTATGACCGCAGCCGGCAATGGTCGCAGTGATGCCGGCAAGCAGCAAAAAGGTAAAAAGACGTTGGGATATCATGACGATGAAAGTATTTCGGGTGAAAAAATAAGAACCACTCAGGCGTTATCCGCCAAAAGCCTGCTCAACGGCGGCAAGGCGACGCCACAGCTCATACTGTTGAAGATTATAGCGCAGTTGGGCGTTGGTAAACTGGGTGCGGGCGTCAACCCATTCTATGTAGCTGCTCACGTCTTGTCGGTAGGCCTTGTCGATGAGTTCAAAGTAGTTTTCTGCCGCCCTTATCTCTTCCCGGCCGGCTGCCAGCGCGGCATAGGCTGAGCGCGCATCTTCGAGCGCTACGCTTTGCTGCAGGGCCAGCAAATTCCGGGTTTCCTCGCGCCGGGCCAACAGTTGCTGCCCGTTGATGTCGGCCGCCTGGGCCTGGAGTTTGTTACGCCCCCCGTTCCAGAGGTTCCACTCTAATTGAACCCCTGCAATAACCAGAGGCGCATTGCCGTCGAGGGTAGATACAAACCCCTGGGCTCCGGCATCCACAAAGGCGCTCAGTCGCGGTTTGGTGTAATTTTCGGCCTGTTGGCGACTAAGCTGATTGAGGCGGTAGGCCTGGTCAATCTGGCGGAGCTCCGTGCGCCCTTCGCCTTCGGCAGCGCGGCTCGCCCACTGCAACCAGGCCGAGTCGGGCGCCGGCAACTGCGCCGCCGTCACGGGGCTGTTGAGGGGTTTGTTGAGCAAGGTGTTGAGCTGGGCGGCGGCGTTTTTTTGTTGGCTTTGCGCGCTTAGCAACTCCGACTCTATTCGCGCCAACTCGGCCTGAGCCCGTAGCAACGGGCCATTGTTGATTTTATCATTGCGCAGCAGGGCTTCACTGACCCGGTAGTTTTCGCGTACCAGTTCGCGGGCGCTTTCGTAAACGCCGATGGCTTCGGTAGCTTGCAAATAACTAAAATAAGCCGACTTGATGCGGTAGGCTAAGTCGCGCTCCTGACGGGTGATTTCCAGCTCCTGCAAGCCCACTTTCTCCTGCCCGGCCTGCCGCCCCAGCCGGATGTCGGGGTAGACGATAGGCGCGGTGGCCCTTACCTTCAGATCAATGAAGTTGTTGGGGGCAAACTGCTCTTCCACATTTTCAACCATAGGGAAACTGTTGCTCTGGGTAAGCTCGTTCAGGGCCCCATAAACCGGGTTGAGAAGGTCGCCTATGGGCAGGTCAATGGCGCGGCCGCCGGCAGCCAAGGTGTAGCTGCCCAATACCGCTACAGTAGGGTAGTGCGCCCGCTGGGCAATGGCTAAATTCGTTTGTTCTGACTGCAACTGCAAACGAGCCTGCTTAAGGCCCGGGTGGTTGGCTATGCCCTCCTGCACATAGGTCTCCAACACCGGATGTTGGGCTATGACCGGCCCCGATATGGCCAGCCAAAGTAGGGAGATTTGGAACAACGGGGTGATTTTGTTTATCATTGGTTATAATTTGAGTGTTGTAAAAACTATAAACAGTGTTTATTGAAAAGTAAAAAAATAAGCCCGAATCACTGCATCCGGGCCATCGCCTACAATTTGCGCATGGCTTCAATAAAGTATTTTAGCCCTTCCTCAACCAAACAACCGCGCAATACGTCATCTTTACACACCCGGGTGCGTTGCCGGATTTCCAGCGATACCAAGCCATGTACCGTCGACCAGCAATAAAACGCCAACTGAAAAGCGTCTTTGCCTTGAAAGCGCCCCTGCTGTTGGCAAGCTGCTATGATGGATACCAAAAAGCCAAAGGTTTCCTCGCCCATGCCCCACTTCTCGCCATCGGAAAGGTAGTCCATAGGCGCCGTCATGATGAACATCAGGTCGTAGAGCTCGGGGTTTTCGCGCGCAAAACGGATGTATACCTCCGATAGCGCCGCTAAGCGCTCAAAGGGGTCTTCAACCTGCGCTACGCCCTGCATTTGCGATAGCATCAACCGGAATCCCTCTAAGTGCAGGCTGTGCAACAGCTCGTTCTTGTCTTTGTAATACAGATAAATGGTAGCCGGGCTGTACTCAATCACCTCGGCTATGTTGCGGATACTGACCGACTCGTAACCCCGTTCGGTAAAGAGACGCTTGGCCGTGTCTAATATCAGTTGCCGCATGTCTTCTTTTTCCCGTTGTTTGCGTTCGGCTATGCCCATGAAATGTGTTTTACTAAAATTAACGACACAAATTTACTAAACAGCGTTCATTTTGTCAATACCTTGATCTACTTTTTTCAATTTTAATGCGAAACCGCCTTCAAACCCACGATCGAAAAAATAAGCGTCGCCATAAAAAACACCCGCCAAAAGCTGGCCGGCTCCTTAAACACTAAGATGCCCAGCAGCACGGCGCCCACAGCGCCTATACCCGTCCATACGGCATAGGCCGTGCCAATGGGCAGTTGCTGCGTAGCCTTGAGCAACAACAACATACTCGCAGCCAGTGAAAGTAAAAAGCCGCCATACCATCCGTAGGCCGCCTCGCCGACGGCCTCGCGCGCCTTGCCCAAGCAAGCGGCAAAGGCCACCTCAAACAATCCGGCAATGATGATGATGATCCAGTTCATAACCCTTAACGCTTATACAAATTGCCATTTTTAGTCGTTATTTTATGCAGCGTTCCCGCTGTCGTCAACGACTCCAGCAGCGCCTCTGCTTCTGCCCGCGCTACGCCTGCCAGTACCGCAAACTCCCGTACCGTCAGCGTGGGGTAGTGGCCAAATAACCCTTGCCAGGAAGTATCGTAGGCCGTCTTTTCCGCCTCGGGGTATAGCTTCAGCAAGCTGCCTTCAAACACCGGATACGGCCGGGCGCCGTATACAAACTCTACCTGATTTTGGGCGTCGATGAAAAAGAGCGACGGAAAACCGCGCACCCCCATTTGCCGAGCCAGGGCCAGGTCGGCTTCAAAGCGCTGCCGTGCCTCGCCCTCGTAGTCGCTCCTCAACTGCTCGGCGTCTAATCCGCTGAGTCGGGCGGCAGCGGCCACATGCTCCCAGCGGGTAATGTTTTTCTTCTCCAAAAACAGCATC
>CAYOTJ010000145.1:6930-8230 GCA_964406855.1 uncultured Saprospiraceae bacterium | reverse complement strand
AATTAAATCAAACCCATGCTTAATTGCGGACATTTTTGCTTATTTTCACACTAAAAATTTGCGCCCGGTATTTGGTTTTTGTTGAATACCGCCGTACTTTTGGTTCAACAAACAGACATACCACAGCAATCTGTTCAACAAAAAAATTTACACCATGTCTCAGTTAGAGTTCCACGACCGATTCAACAAGATGACAGCCCTGCTCCAGGCCTTTGCCTACAGCCTGACCAAGAACGCAGAGGATGCGAAGGACCTCTATCAGGAGACGGCATTTCGCGCCCTGACAAACCGCGACAAGTTCCGGCCTGGCACCAACTTTAAGGCGTGGTTGTTTACCATTATGAAGAACATCTTCATCAACAACTACCGCCGCAAGAGCAAGGCCAATACCATTATGGATACGACCGACAACCTGTACTACCTCAATTCAGGTTCGGTGCTCACGCCCAATGCAGCAGAGGGCAGCATCATGATGAAGGAGCTCACGCGGATGGTAATAGGCCTTGACGACAGCATCCGGGTTCCTTTCCTGATGCACTACCAAGGCTACAAATATCAGGAAATTGCCGATCACCTCGACCTGCCGCTGGGCACGGTAAAGAGTCGCATTTTCTTTGCCCGCAAAGAACTCAAAGAGCAAATTTATCGCAGCTACGGCAAGTCGGGTTTTGTGACGACCGCCGGCAGCGAGGACGAAATTCACTAAGGTACTGATACCAACAGAAATGGGAACGGCGGCAGGTGCTTATCTTTGCCGCCGTTTCCTTTTGTACCATGTTGCCAACTGCCACCCATATTGATTTTTTCCGCGCCACGCTCATGCGGTGGTATGACTCCGCTCATCGGCCGCTGCCTTGGAAGGAGCATCCCGATCCGTACGCCATCTGGCTGTCGGAGATTATCCTGCAGCAAACCCGCGTAGCGCAGGGGCTGCCCTATTACGAGCGCTTTCTGGCTCGTTTCCCGAAGGTGCAGGCGCTGGCCGACGCCCCCTCCGATGAAGTGATGAAGCTGTGGGAAGGGCTGGGCTATTATTCGCGGGCCCGCAATCTGCACGCTGCGGCCAAAGAGGTAGCCTATCGATATGGCGGAACATTTCCGGCCGACTACAACGCGCTACTGGCCCTACCCGGCATAGGGCCATACACAGCAGCAGCCATTGCCTCTTTTGCCTTCGGGCTACCCCACGCCGTGCTCGACGGCAATGTATACCGGGTTTTAGCGCGCTTTTTTGGCATAGACACGCCCATCGACAGCGGAGCCGCCAAGCCCTTGTTTGGCGGGCTGTCGCAAAATTGCC
>CAYOTJ010000145.1:0-6920 GCA_964406855.1 uncultured Saprospiraceae bacterium | reverse complement strand
CCCCACGATCACCCAACTGCGGGCAGTGCCCGCTTGGCGATCGCTGCGCAGCCCGGCAGCAGGATCGGGTGGAAGCGCTGCCTGTGAAAGAAAAAAAGCTCAGGCGGCGCGAGCGCTACTTTCATTATTTTTTGCTGAATGAGGCTGCCCGGGTTTGGATACGCCGACGCGAAGAAGGCGATATATGGGCCGGCCTCTACGAGTTTCCGCTACTGGAATTAGAGGCGGCCTCGCCCGGGCGCGAAGCCGTATTCAACCATCCCCTGCTGATCCATTGGATAGGCGACGCCACCGCTAAAGTAAAAGGCGTATCTCCGGCTTTCCGACAACTGCTGACCCACCAGGAAGTACATGTCTGCTTCTGGGAATTGGAAATCAGTGGGGAAATAAATCCGGGATCAGCGTTTATGCAGGTCGAGCGAAAAAATTTATCTAATTTTGCGTGGCCTAAGGCAATTGCTTCCTATTTACAAAAAAACGCTTTATATTTAGACCTGTTTTAAACCCCTAAGCGTCATCAAACATTATCAAGTATGCTCAACCGCGTAACGCTGATCGGCAACCTGGGCCGGGATCCTGAAATTCGCAGATTAGAGAATGGCGCTGTTGTCGCCAAATTCTCACTGGCCACCAACGAGAACTACCGCGATAAAAGCGGCGAATGGCAGACCCAGACGGAATGGCACGACATCATTGTATGGCGCCAATTGGCCGAGCGGGCCGAATCCCAGTTGAAGAAGGGCATGCAAATTTATGTGGAAGGCAAACTCACCACCCGCACCTGGCAAGACCAGGATGGCAATCAACGTCGCACAACCGAGGTAGTAGCCAATACATTCCGCGTTTTGGGCCGGCGCGAAGACGGCGGCCGCGACCAAGGCGGCAGCTTCCCCACGGCAGCCGACGAAATGCCTTCGTCGTACAGCAGCCCCATGCCCACGGCCGCCAACGATACAGGCGCGCCTCCGGCCGACGATGATCTGCCGTTCTAAAACATTGTTTCACAATTCGCTTCCCCGTTGGAAACTGACCCCGTACCGTTATCTGCGCCCTTTACCCCGCTGACCCTGCTGCTTTGGACGCCGCCTTCGCCGGAGGTTATCTTTGGATTTTTACTCATTGGGTTGTTGCTCATTTGTTCTGCCTTGATCTCCGGATCGGAAGTGGCCTTCTTTTCGCTATCGCATTCCGATCTCGAACGATTGTCGGAAGAAAACACGCCGGCCACGCGCCGCATCATGGCGCTAAAAGACAGGCCTCAGCGCTTGCTGGCCACCATTCTCATCAGCAACAACTTCGTCAACATTGCCATTGTACTCATTGCCGACTATGTGCTGGACATGGTGCTTTCGACGGATGTTTTGCAGGGTTGGGGCGAGGGGCTGGCTCCCTGGATGTCCTTTCTGGGCGATCCCACGCCTGCGGGGATAGCCAATGGCATCAGTTTTCTCATAACCGTGGTAGGCGTCACTTTTTTATTAGTGCTCTTTGGAGAGGCCTCGCCCAAGGTATACGCTACCGCCAACCGGGTTTCGCTTTCCAAGTCAATGGCAGGCCCGCTGTTATTGCTGATGCGGTTTTTCAAATGGCCTTCATCGCTATTAGTCAATGGCACCAGCCTCATCGAACGCCGGCTCACGGCCCACAACTCCAGCGTGGCCCGGGCCAGCCTCGAAGACATAGACGAAGCCATAGCCCTGACGGTGAGCACTGAAGAAGACGGCGAGCAGGACAGCGACATCCTCAAGCGCATCGTCAAGTTTCGGGATGTGGCCGTCAAACAGATTATGCGCTCCCGCGTAGATGTAGTAGCTACCGACAACCAGATACGCTTTCCGGCGTTGCTTGAGTTGGTGCGCGAAAGCGGCTACTCGCGCATACCCGTATATGAAGAAGACATCGACAATGTACAGGGCATATTGTACGTTAAGGACCTGTTGGGAAGGCTTAATGAGCAGGAAGACTTCAACTGGCAGTCGCTGGTGCGCACCAACGTGCTGTTTGTACCCGAAGCCAAAAAGGTGAAAGACCTGCTGCGCGAATTTCAGACGCAGCACCTGCACATGGCCATAGTGGTAGACGAGTACGGCGGCACTTCCGGCATTGTCACCCTCGAAGATGTATTAGAGGAAATCATCGGCGATATTAAGGACGAGTTTGACGACGAGCCCGAGGTGGTGATGGAAAAGTTAGACGACTTCAACTACATCTTTGAAGGCAAAACCATGCTCAACGACGTATGCCGGGCGGTAGGCATTGCTTCTGATGTTTTTGATGAAGTAAAGGGCGAAGCCGACTCCTTTGCCGGTATGGTACTGGAGATGCTGGGCGAGTTCCCGGACGAAGGCCAGGAAATCAACCTGCCCCCTTACCGGCTCAAAGTAGTAGCCGTAACCGATCGCCGCATCGAACGCATACTCATAACCCTACCCACAGACGAGGAACAATAACCGCTATCGAGCAATTTATGAAAATACCGACTGCGCCCGGCCGGGCTCTGCTTTTTGCCATTGCCGCCTGGGGCGCAACGCTGGGCATTACCGCCTGTGGCGGCAGCCCCGATCCCAGCCCACGCCCGCGGGCTTATCCGCGAATCATCTTCCCCGAACGCGGCTATCAGCCCTTTTCTTCAGCCGATTGTCCTTTTGTTTTCGACTACCCTAAAGCAGCCGACATTGAGCGCGACACGCAGTTTTTCAACGTGCAACCAGCCCACAGTTGTTGGTTTGATGTGTTTTATCCGCAGTTCGACGGGCGCATTCACTTCAGCTACTACCCCATCGGGGCTGGCGGCAAAAATTTAGAGCGGCTGCGCACCGACGCTTTTGAATTAGCCGATTGGCACAACAAACGCGCCAATGCCATTGAAGAGATCCTGATCGACAAACCCGAAGCTGGTTTGTCGGGCATATTGTTTGTTATGAAGGGAGCGGCAGCCAGTCCGTTCCAATTTTTCCTCACCGACAGCAGCCATCATTTTGTGCGAGGCGCGCTGTACTTTAATACCCAAACCCGCCCCGACTCGCTGGCGCCGGTAGTGGCTTATGTGCAGGAAGACATCGTACACCTGCTGGAGACCTTCCGGTGGAAGTAAAACGCGACTTGGATTGCATTTTCCGGCTTATCTTCGCGCGGTTCCGACAGTTATGAAGCAGCAGCAGCTACAACGACGACGACGATTACTCTGGGTGTGCGCCCTGAGCTGTGCCTTAGCCGCAACGGCTGCGGCGCAGAACGGCCGGCCCCTGCCCGCCAATATCGGAAGCGGCAGCAGCGGCGGCGGCTCCGGAAGTTCCACCCAGCGGCAAACCCAACCCGACACCTTTGGGGTATACCGCTTCCGGGTAGATAACCCCAACGAGGAAATGGTCGTAGCCGATACCACCTTAGAAGGCGTGCAACAGTACGACCCCACGCGCCGGCAGGTATTTGACTACCGCCACTTAGGCATATTGGGCTCGGCTCATCAGCCCATTGTATACGAGCCCTGGCTGAGGCGGGGGTTTACGCCGGGGCTGCGTCAATACGAGCTCTATCAGGTGGATGGCCGGAGTATGCCCTACTACCGGCTCCAAAGGCCCTACACCAGCCTGTCGTATGTGCAGGGGTCTGAGCAGGCCGACGGGCATCTTACGGCCCAGTTCAGCCGCAACTTTGCCGCCGGCCTCAACTTTTGTGTCGATTACCGGCGCATCAACCAGATTGGCGAGGCCGATCAGTACCCCAATCAGCAGAACCGCACTACAGCCCTTGCCCTGGGCCTGGGCCGACGAAGCCTCAATGGGCGTTACGACGCCTTTTTGAGCTTTTCGGCCAATACCACCGAACATAAAGACAACGGCGGGGTGCGCATTCCGCCCATAGATGCCGAGGATTTTGCCACCCCGGGCTCGGCCCAGGTATTTTTGGCCGATGCCCGCACCCGCTATGCCCGCCGCGAGTGGATGTATACCCAATACTACCGGCTGGGCGGCGCCGACTCGCTGGGCAATACCCGAAGGGCGTATACCTTATCGCATCAGTTTGTTTTTTCAGATGCCGACTATAAGTTCAGGGATGAGTACGCCCTTGTGGATTCTTTCTTTTACGACCAATGGTATAACCAACTGCTGACCGACGACCGGGGCGCCCGCTACTTTATAAGTCACCGGTTGGTAGAAAATTCTTTCCGCATCAGCACTTTCAAGCTGGCTGATACGCCGGCCAATGCGCGGGCGCGCAACCAACGCGACCTGTTGGAGGTAGGCCTTACCCACCGCTACAACGCCGTAAACCAAGAACCCGCCGACACCATTGTCAATAACCTGCTGCTCACCGGCCGGCTGGGGCTGCGCCCTGGCGAACGCCTGCGCTTAGAAGCCGAAGGCCAGTTGGACCTCTGGGATCAGGCCGGCGACTACCGCCTCACCGGCGCCTTAGCCATAGACATGAAGCAGGCCGGCGCCCTGACCCTCAAGGCCAACAGCCAGCTCTACCAGGCTACTCTGCTGCAACAACGGCACTGGATTACGCAGCAGCCGGTATGGGACAACAACAACTTTCAGCGCACCCTCGAAACCAACTTAGGCGTGCTCTACGCGCTGCCCAGGCTGCGCATGGAAGTGGGCGGACATTACCACCTCATCAACAATTACATCTACTTTGACACTACGGGCAGACCTGCCCAGACAACGGCGCCGGTGAGCCTTTTTCAACTCACGCTGCGCAAGGACTTCCGCTTCGGCCCCTTTACGCTGGGCAATACTGTGGCCTGGCAGCAGAGCACTTCCGACGCGCTGCGCGTTCCTGCTCTCTTTGGCAAGCACAGTCTGTACTACAGTGGCCGCTGGTTTAAGAACATGGAAGTACAAACCGGCATCGACCTGCGCTATGCCACGGGCTACCATGCCGACCACTACAACCCGCTTACAGGCCAGTTTAACCTC
Source organism: uncultured Saprospiraceae bacterium (assembly GCA_964406855.1). GTDB lineage: Bacteria > Bacteroidota > Bacteroidia > Chitinophagales > Saprospiraceae > JAUMBM01. Next base: position 1,995 of record CAYOTJ010000145.1, on the reverse strand, counting down.
CAGAACCGCAGCGAGCTCGACTTCTTTCCCAATGCCGATCTATACTTCAGCATGAAGGTGAGGACTTTCCGGTTTTTCATCAAATGGGAGAACGCCACCACCCTCGTGCGCCCCGACGACCTACTCTACCTCACGGCTTTTTACCCCTTCCCCGATGCCGCCATCCGGATGGGCATTCGCTGGCGATTATTAGATTAGTGCTAAGCAAGATCGCTTTCTGTGAGGAGATCAACGCTCCACCCGGCTACCGCTTTTATCGGACCAGGGGGTGAAGCGGTATAGCCGAAAGCCCCGCCGGCCCTTAAAGGACGGTGGGGCTTTCGGCTATAAGAGCGGAACACCCGGCGCCGCGCAGGGTGATGCCGGGGCAGGGTGTTATGCGGCGGGGCCCAAAATAGTTGGGAACGCCCAAAACCGGCGTACCGACAAACAGCGTTGAAGCTACCCCAAACGCTTGGGCCGGCGAGTCTTTCCCTATCCTCCCACTTGCTCCACGGTACCCCCATGAATGGTATGCCCGAGAAAGATGGCATTGAGTAGTAGTCGATTGCCGCCAAACCAGAAAGCCCTCAGGCTGGGATTATCGGCTAAGCAGATGATGCGGCCCGAGCGCAGCCCGAACACTACAGCTGCAGCCGAGCCCGGTATGGTTTTGAGGGCATGGCTGTGCGCATAACCGCTGAGCAAGGGCTGGGGCGCGTAGATCATAGGCGTGGCATAGTTGTTTTTGGCGGGCTCAAAGAAGAGCGTGCCTCGGCGGAATACGGGCACTTGCGGGCGGCTGTAACCGAAGAGCAGCGGATGAGAGAGGTCTGACTGAGCCGCGAAGATGGCGCCTGCAATGCCTTTGCTGCCCGACTGCTCGGCCAGCTCGCCGTAGGCGATGCGCGCATTGGCGGGATAGTCGGAGGGGTTGGGGCGCACGGAGAGGGTAGCCAAGCCATTATCGGCGCACCACTTGGCGGCCCGCTGCTGGGCGATGATGACGTTGCCTTGGGCTGCCCAGGTTTTTAGGGCGGCAGCGCCCGACGCGCCGATGGCGGCATAATTGCCATCTACCAGGATGAGGGCGTTGTATTCGCTGAGGTCGGTGCGCCCTACTTGGCTTCCTTCCAGCTTGGTGACGGGCAGGCCATAGCGCTGATCGAGCAGATGCCAGGCTTCGCCGGCATCGTAGCCCGATACGCCCTCGCCTACCACTAAGGCTACGCGGGGCAGGCGCATGGCCTCAAAGCGACCGCTGCCCAGATCGCTGCCCTCTGGCGTGAGGCCCGTGCTGACGGCCGCTATGGGAACGCCGGCGGCATTGGCGGCTTGCACAACCAACTGATGCACTTCACCGGAGGTAAGGTTGCCTTGATTTTGTACCGGAATGAGCACTGTGCCCACGGGGTATTGCTGCCCTTCGAGGGCAAAGGCGGTCTGGCTCGACTTGAGGCGCAGGCCGGCCTGCATGAGCTGGTAAGCCGCCTTGGGGGCATAGTAATGCTCCCAGCGCAGCAGATAGGCATACGTGCTGGGGTCAGGCGCGGCGGCGGGGGCGGGGCTCCAGCGGGCGCCGGCGCTGATGCGTTCGCCCCGCATCACTTCGGTATGGGGCAGGTTGAAGGCCAGCGGGAGGGTCCAGGTGGAGATGTCGTAGAACAGGCTGTCGGTAAAAGTTGTGGCGGGTTCGAAGATGGCGCGGATGAGGTTGTGCTGCCGCTGGTCGAGGCTCACGAAGAAGGCCTTGCCGGGCTGGTAGGTGTAGCCGCCCTTGGCGAAGGGGGCTGTAAGGGTGCTGTATTCGATCTGATGGCGGCCCAGTATTTCGGCGAAGTGGGCTAAGCGGGCGGGGTCGCCATCGTCGGCTACCACAAAGCCCTGTCGGCTGTCGCGGCGCGCCTTTTCAGCTACTTCCTGATAATAGCTGCGGTGGTAGGCAAGCAGGTCTTTGCGCAGGGCCACGGCTGTCTGATGGGTGCTGAGGGCCGTAGTGACCTTGTTGCGGCTGGG
>CAYOTJ010000144.1:0-8231 GCA_964406855.1 uncultured Saprospiraceae bacterium | reverse complement strand
GAGCTGGCCGCGCTGCTCACCGCCGAACAGGGCAAGCCGCTGGCTGAAGCCTTGGGCGAAATCCGATACGGCGCCAGCTTCATCGAGTGGTTTGCAGAAGAGGCCCGGCGCGCCTACGGCGATGTCGTTCCGGCTCAGGAGGCCGACAAACGGATACTGGTGCTGCGCCAACCCGTAGGCGTAGCGGGTATCATTACGCCCTGGAACTTCCCCAACGCCATGCTGGCCCGCAAAATGGCCCCGGCCTTAGCGGCAGGCTGCACGCTCGTCATCAAACCCGCAGAGGCTACGCCCCTCTCAGCCTTAGCTATGGTGGCGCTGGCGGAAGAAGCCGGCTTCCCGGCAGGCGTCGTCAACATCGTCACCACCCGAAACCCCGCCCCCATAGGCGAAGCGCTCACTGCCGATAAGCGAGTCAAAAAAATATCCTTTACGGGCTCTACCCGCATTGGCAAGTGGCTGATGGAAAAGGCCGCTGCGCAACTAAAGCGGCTGTCGCTGGAGTTGGGCGGCAATGCGCCTTTTATCGTTTTTGACGACGCCGACCTCGACGCAGCCGTAGCCGGAGCCATTGCGTCCAAATACCGCAATGCCGGCCAAACCTGCGTATGCGCCAACCGCATCTATGTGCAGGCGGGCATAGCCGAGGCTTTTTTAGCTAAATTTACAACAGCCGTTCGGCAACTCAGGGTGGGCCCCGGCCACGAACCCGGCGTAGATATAGGCCCGCTCATCAACGAGGCGGCCGTCGAAAAAGTAGAAAGCCTTATGCACGACGCCCTCAGTCGGGGCGCCTCCTTAGCATTGGGCGGAAGCCGCATAACCGCCGGCAGCCTCTTTTTTGAACCCACCATACTCACCGGCATGACCGCCGACATGCAGATGGCACAGGAGGAAGTATTCGGCCCCGTGGCGCCCGTTTTTATTTTTTCCACCGAAGCTGAAGCCATCCGTTTAGCCAATGCCACCGACTATGGCCTGGCGGCCTACTTCTATGGCCGCGACCTCAGCCGCGTATTTCGGGTGGCCGAAGCCTTGGCCTATGGCATGGTGGGCGTCAATACCGGCCTTATCTCCACGGCAGTAGCCCCCTTTGGCGGCATCAAGGAAAGCGGCTTTGGCCGCGAGGGCTCCCGCTACGGCATGGATGAGTACACCTACCTCAAGTACGTCAACATCGGCCTTGATGCCGGATAATTGAACGCGATTACGGCCTGTTGAGCCTGAGCACCTGCGCCCGCGACGTTCCGGCATTCACCACAATCCAGATGTTGTTGTAGTCATCATCAGGAAACTGTTGAAACGATTGCCCGGGCGCCAACAATCCGGCCAATGCAGGCGTTGTATCAGCATGCCCCACCACCAGCACCGTCTGCCCGCCATAGCGCCGGAGCAGCCGCTGGGCAAAATCAGATAACTGAGTTCCATCGTATTTTTCAACCGACAGCCGATGGTCGTCGGCAGTAGGTTGAGCGGTAGCCATCGTTCGGCGCGTATTGGTGCTGAATACGGCATTGAGCGGTACTTCCTGTAGCAGGACGGCCAATTGTTGTGCTTGGGCTTTTCCTTCTAAGGTCAGATCGGGATTTTCCCCCACAGCTTTTTCAGCATGGCGCACCAACACTACGGTGAGCGACTGATCGCTTCTGCGATCGTTCTGGCGGCCGGCGCCGCAAGCATTCAGTAAAAGAATGGCCCCAAAAATGAGGACGAGGTTAAAATTTCTCATAAAAGTCATATCTTACCCACTAAGTTAGTACAAACGTCGTTCATGGATCAATTTTTTTCGCAGCTCGCACACGAATTCGATACGCCTTTTGAAAACCAGGTATTGGTTTTTGCGGTCATCTTGTTTATCATCCTGTTGATTCCCTTGATCTTGCGCAAACTAAGGCTTCCGGGAATCATAGGGCTCATCCTTTCGGGTTTGATCGTAGGGCCGCACGGCCTTAACTGGTTAGAGAAAAATGCCGCCGTCGATCTGTTCTCCACCATAGGCCTGCTATACATCATGTTCATTGCCGGCCTCGAACTGGAGTTGGAAGAATTTGCCCGCAACCGGCATAAAAGTATGCTGTTTGGCCTTTTTACTTTTTTTCTTCCCCTCAGCATAGGCTACCCGCTTTGCCATTACGTGCTGGGCTATGATGTTTATGCCAGCCTGATGACGGCGGGCATGTTTGCCACCCATACCTTAGTGGCCTACCCCATTGTCACCCGCTTGGGCATTACCAAACAAGAGCCCGTGGCCGTAGCCGTTGGCGGCACCATATTCACCGATACAGCCGTGTTGGTATTGTTGCCCCTCGTGCTGGCGCTGGCTTCGGGTAGTTTTTCCCACGCCCTCTGGATTCGGCTGCTCATAGGTTTTTTGTTTTTTGCTTTCATGGTGGCCTTTGTAGTACCCAGGGTGTCGCGCTGGTTTTTCCGCACCTTAGAGGGCGAAAAGTACTCGCACTTCGTGTATGTGCTGGCCGTGGTGTTCTTTTGCGCCTTTCTGGCAGAGCTCATCGGGCTGGAGCCCATCATTGGCGCGTTCGGCGCCGGCTTAGCCCTCAACCGGCTCATCCCGCATACCTCTCCGCTGATGAACCGCATTGAATTTGCGGGCAATGCCCTGTTTATACCCTTCTTCCTCATCAGTGTGGGTATGATCATTGATCTGGAAGTAATCACCAAAGATTTCGGCGCGCTCACCGTAGCCGGCGTACTCACCGTAGCCGCCATACTCGGAAAATGGCTTGCCGCTTATGCCACATCCTTAGCTTTTCGGTACAACCGTACACAACGAACCCTCATCTTCGGTCTCAGCAGCGCCCACGCCGCCGCTACCTTAGCCATCATCCTCATTGGATACCAGGCAGGCATCATCGATGAAAACATCCTCAATGGCACCATCGTCCTCATTCTGGTTACCTGCATGGTAGCTTCCTTTGCTACAGAGAGCGCAGGCAGAAAGATAGCCCAGGGCGAAGCAGGCGTCGTGGAGACAGCCACAGGCGGCGGCCCCGCTGACACCATCTTAGTTTCCTTAGCCAACCCGGACACTACAAATCAGCTACTCGACTTAGCCATGAACATCAAGCGCCCCAAAGGCACGGCTAACATCATTGGGCTGTCGGTGGTACTGGACGATGAAAACCTGCCCCGCAGGCAGGCCGAGTCGCAAAAGCTGCTCGATAAAGCCCTCAACCATGCCGCCGGCGCCGACCAAAACCTTGATACCCGATCGGTTGTAGACCAGAATGTAGCCAGTAGTATTCACCGCATAGCCGAAGAAGAACAGGCAACAGACCTCATTCTGGGTTACTCCGGCAAACCCAACCTGACAGGTGTGTTGTTTGGGAAAACGATAGAAAATGTCGTTGCTTCCAATTTTCAAACCATCTGGCTGGCCAGGTTATCCATGCCCCTCAACGTGCATAGCCAGATAAGGGTATTCTGCCCCTCATATCTGGATAAGGAATACGGCTTTACCACTTTTGCCTGGCGAGTCCTGAAATTGTCGAGTACACTGGCGCGCAAGTGCACCTTCTATGCTACGGAAGGCACCTTCTCGGCCATCTCTAAACTGAGCCAACAGGAAAAAGTAGGCGGCGCCCTCAATCACCGAGCCTTTGAAGACTGGGAAGATTTTCTGATACTCCTCAAAGAGTTTGGCCCCGACGATCTGCTGATCATCATATCCCCACGCCGGGGTTGCGTTTCCTACTCTTCAGACGTAGAATCAATTCCGCGAAAATTGGCCAAACACATGCCCAATGCGAGTTTTCTCATTCTGCATCCGCCTGTGCGGGAAAGTGAAGATTTTAGCGAGTACGGCTATGCTTCGCCCATTTGAGCTCAGATGGGGCGGTCGAAGCGAAAACCTATCCGGAAACCCAACTGGTATAAGTTTCGGTTGATGGACGTATCACTAGGCTAAAGCCCCGACAACCGGAAGCGGAAAGTAGGCTGCACGCTAAGCGTCATGCGTGCGCCGAGGTGGCGCTCCCAGCCCATAGCGGTTTGGAAAGCTATGTTCACGGCCCGGAAAGAAAAGGCGGGGTCGCTTTCCACTGGGTCGGTTGTTTCGCCATTGTAGCGCACCAGCACATCTTCATTGCTGAAGTTGTAGCTCAACCCTGTGCCAAACATAAAAAAGAACTCGTCTTTGGGCGTTAGCTCCTGGTAAAAATATACGCAGGCCGGAATTTCAATCTGCTGGCTGCGAAATACCTGCCTGAAATCGGTGAAGTTAATGCTGTTGGGGTCGGTGGGCTGGAAAGGCGTCTGAGGACTTCTATAGCCCGTATTCAGATAACTCAGCCCCGTCTGGAAGCCTACTTTTTGGGCGCGCCAACTCACAAACAGGCCCGCGCCTATGCCGGGGCGGTATCGCTCAGCCGCTTCGAGGGAGTCGATCTGGATTTGTGTGTACGATTCGTCGACCGCCAGCCTGCGGTGACCATAGTGCGGGAATAGGTCGAACCCCCAGCTAAAGGTATTGCGCTGGGCGCTTAAGGTTGCCGCCTGAGCAGCCAGCAACACCACTACTAGTAGATAACGCATAGATCGAAGTTGGTCTTTGTGCATAACGTCGCGGCGGCAGCCTTATTTTTCGCGCTCTACTACATAATTGACCAGTTCTTCCAGCGACTGTCGGGCGGGGGAAGCCGGAAAGGCATGAAGCAGTTCAAAAGCCTGCCGGCGATATTCGAGCATCACCTGACGCGCATAGTCGAGCCCGCCGCCGGCGCGCACAAAATCAATGACCTCCGCTACCCTTGCCGGGTTTTCGCTGTCTTTGCGGATCGTGTGAATGATTTTGCGACGGGTGGCGGCATCGGCCTGCTTCAGCGCATAGATGAGGGGGAGCGTCATTTTTTTCTCCTTGATGTCTATGCCTAAGGGTTTTCCCACATCATCAACGCCAAAATCAAAGAGGTCATCGCGAATTTGAAAGGCAATGCCAATCTTTTCGCCAAAACTGTGCATCCTGCCGGTTGCTTCCGGGTCGGAAGAAGCCGAAGCTGCTCCGGCTTTACAAGCCGCAGCAATGAGGCTTGCCGTTTTTTGCCGGATCACTTCGTAATACACCGCTTCATCAATGTCCAAGCGGCGGGCTTTTTCAATCTGTAGCAACTCTCCTTCGGCCATCGCCTCTACGGCATCAGAAACGATTTCCAACAACTGGAATTGTTTGGTTCTGAGCGCCAGCAGCATACCCCGGCTAAAGAGAAAATCACCAACGAGGACAGCTATTTTATTCTTCCACAAGGCATTGATGGAAAAGAACCCCCGACGCTCGTAGGCATCGTCTACTACGTCGTCGTGTACGAGCGTGGCGGTATGCAGCAGTTCTACCAACGCGGCAGCCGTATAGGTGTTTTCCGTTACGCCTCCGCATACCTGGGCCGCCAGGAAAACGAACATAGGCCGCACCTGTTTCCCTTTGCGCCGTACAATGTAAAAAGTGATGCGATCGAGCAAAGGAACAGGGCTCCGCATGGCTTCGCGAAAACGATGTTCAAACGTATCCAGCTCTTGTTGAATGGGCGCTTGTATGGCGCGCAAGGAATCAGCCATGACTTTATCGCTACTGTAGAATGTTAACCGATAAAACCTTCATGGCTGCAAGATAGTTGTTCAGAAGCAACCAAAAGGAATTATTTGCTATCTTTGATCTGACAACGAAGCGGCGCCAAAGGCGCCTCAATCGTTAGCAACGGTACATGATCATCCCCAAAGAACTGATGCGCACACTTTTGTTGCTATTGCTGGCTGTTGTGAATACAGCCGGGCTATGGGCCCAATCTGTTAAAATTAATGGCCGGGTCATTGATTTCGACACCGGTGAAGGTATTCCTTTTGCCGATGTTTATGTGCCCGGCACTACGCTTGGCGTAGCCGCCGACCTCGACGGCTACTTTTCCCTTACCCTCGCAGCCGACAAACGAAACGACTCGCTCGCCGCCTCCGCCCTGGGGTATCAGCTTCTGGCCAAGGCTTTGCGCCCCGACTCCGTGCAGGTGATCAACTTTTCGCTCCGATCCGCAGGTTTTGATCTCGGAGAGGTAGTCGTCTTAGCCGGTGAAAATCCAGCCAATGCCATTGTAAAGGGCATCATCGCCAACAAAGACCGCCATCGACCGGAAGCCCTCAACGCACTACAGTACGAAAGCTACGCCAAGATAGAATTAGACCTCCAAAACGTTCCTCCCGAATGGCAGGATCGAAAGATGATGGAACCCTTCTCCATCATCTTTGAAGGGATAGACTCCACTTCAGATGAAGTGCCCTTTTTACCGGTTTATATCAACGAAGTGCTCAGCAACGTCTTTTACGTGCAAGGCAAACCGGAACCTCGCGAAGTAGTGCGGGCGCAGCGCTCGTCGGGCTTAGATAACCCAACCATCATGGAATGGATACGGCAGGTACACGCGCCGTTCAACGTCTATGACAACTGGCTCTATGTGCTCGAAAAACCTTTTATCAGCCCTTTTGCCAATGCGGGTTTGTTCTACTATGAGTACTACATCCTCGACAGCGCCTACATCAACGGGCAGTGGTGCCACAAGCTCAAATTCAAGCCTAAGCGCAAACAGGAAAACACCTTCTATGGCGACTTTTGGGTAGCCGACAGCTCTTTTGCCGTCCAGCGGGTACAAATGCGCATGAGTCCCGACGTCAACATCAACTTGGTGCGCCGGATCATCATCACAGAAGAGGTGGAACTTGAAGGCGGGCATTTCCTGCCTATCCGCCGCAATATGATCGTCGACTTTACCCCCACCGAAGGCGCGCCCGGCATCATTGCCCGCCGAACGGAAACCCGAAGAGATTTTGCTTTCGACGCGGCCGGCATTCAGGATAAATATCAGGAACGACCAACAGGATCGCTAAATACCCTTGAAAATGATGAAACTTTCTGGGCCGACCGAAGGCATGTGCCGCTTACAACCCAGGAAACCAAGATATACGCTATGGTCGACAGCGTTCACCGCATACCGCTGTATCGAACTTATACCCAAGTAGTAGAAACCATCTTTAACGGCTACTTTGAAGCGGGCAAAATTGCCCTGGGCCCTTACGCCACCATGGTGAGCAACAACCCCATAGAGGGCCTGAGGGTACGCCTCGGGGCGCGCACTACTACTAAGTTCAGCGAAAATATTCGACTTGGCGCCCACATAGCCTATGGTTTCCGCGATGAGCGCTTCAAATACGGCGGCACCTTAGAATGGATACTCCAACGGGAACCCCGTATTATGCTCGGCGGCAGCTATCGACAGGACATAAGCCTCAGCAGCGAAAGCAGTGAGGACTTCCTCGAAGGCGATATTTTTTCGGGTATCCTTCGGCGCCCTATCCCCCAGAAACTCATATTTGCCGAGGAGGCCAAGCTCTACATTGAGCGATGGGGCATACAAGGTATAAGCCAGCGTCTGACCCTCCTGCACCGCACCCTCGACCCCTTTGGCGGCGGCCCGGGCCGCGCTTTCCAATTTAGCTTTTTGCCCAATCCTGAAAATCCCAACGCTGCCGACACCATCATCAACACCACTGAGCTGCTCATTAAATTGCGCTACGCCTTTGGCGAAAAGTTCATCGACGGCGATTTCGTGCGCACCACAGTCGGTTCCGAAAGACCCATCTTAGAGCTGCAATACGTGGCCGGGCTACCCGATATAGCAGGCTCGGATTACAGCTACCACAAACTCACCCTGCAATATCGCCATTACATAGATATAGCCCCCATCGGCTGGCTCAGCTATCGGGGGGAGATAGGCAAAGTGTGGGGAACTGTGCCTTTCCTGCTGATGAAAGTGCATCCAGGCAACGAATCCTGGTTTATGGCCCGCGGCATTTTTAATACGATGAATCGCTATGAGTTTGCCAGCGACACCTACGCCAGTTTTATCCTGGAGCACCACTTCGATGGTTTTTTCCTGAATAAAATACCGCTGTTGCGCAAACTCAACTGGAGGGAAGTAGCCCTTTTCAAAGGCGTGGTGGGCAGCATTTCGGAGGCCAACCGGGCCGCCAATCGCCCCAACCTTTTTGACCCCGCCATAACCGACGCCTACAATGGGTTTCGCGCCCCCGATCAGGGGCCCTATCTGGAGGCAGGCGTGGGCATCGAAAACATCTTCAAGCTGCTGCGCTTCGACGCCCTTTGGCGGCTGCGATACTTAGACAATCCGCAGGCCAGCCGGTAAGGCCGCCTGTGGCACACGGGTACTCCCGCC
>CAYOTJ010000143.1:0-8255 GCA_964406855.1 uncultured Saprospiraceae bacterium | reverse complement strand
TCCGAAATGCGCCGGCTACCCTTAGCGGAAGCGGGGCTATGTCTGGCATTCAACCGCAGGGGGCTATCTCAAAGCAGATGAACCCGCCGGCTGACGCCAAGGCTGCGCAGCAAAAAATGATGATCCCGGTATCCGGGCTTGATGATGAACAAAAGCTATGGTGATGATGCGTATGCTTTCGCTTAGATGCGGATGTCGGAAAAAGCTTTTGTTGTGTTGCTTGAGCAAAGATAGTCAGTTGTTTGAAATTTTCAAAATTTTTTTGGTTTTTTTGATATTAAAAATACAATTAAAACAAAATTCTCTTCATTCACAGCCTGCCGAACAAGTCTAAGGAAGAAATAAATCCCAAGATCAGCACTTTAGTCAACGGGGGTTTTGCATTGTGCAATAAATTGAAAATGAGTTGATTGATGGTTTTTGTTGCGATCTGCTCTCGTTGGCGTCAAGGGGGAGTTAAGCTCAGGCGCACTTGAATGAAGGGGGATAAGCGGCGTATCTTTGAGCCATCAAGCAACCAACATTCTTTCCTCATTCTTAAAAAGTTACGATTATGGCCACCCCCACGAAAGACAGTCCCACGAAAGACACCTTCAAGAAGATGCTGGATGAGCAGAACCAGCTTATGGACACGCTTGTTAAGAATGCCAATTCGGCTATGGAGCTCTTCCATGTAGACACCAAAGCTATGGAACAAGGCATGGACCTTGCCCGCACTTACTTTGATGAGAGCCGCGCGCTGGCTGAAGATATGATGAAGCCCGAGAACCTGGAGAAATTCTACGAAAAGGCGCCCGCTTTTTACACCAAAGCGATGGACCTGAATACGGAGTTCTTCAACAAGACCCTTGAATATTACCGCAACCTGTGGCAGGGCTTTGCGCCTGAAACGGCACAAACGACGGCTAAGAAGTTTGCTGAACTCACTCAGGACAGCGCCAAGGCTATTGCTGATACCACTACCGCCCAGGCTAAGCTGGCTCAGGAAGCCTACGCATAACGCACTTATCTTTTTCTTTTCGACGCATCTATGTAAGTTCGCAGGGGCCGGTTTTGTGCATGGATTGTAGCGTTTATCCATGCCTTTGTACACAAAACCGGCCTATGCGCAGTATAAATTGAGTAGCGACATGAGCAATCAATGGGATTCCTGGCTGGAGAACCAGCAAAAAGCCCTCAGTTGGTGGGCGGATATGGCCAGGCAAATGAGCCAGACCCCCGCTGCGCCTTCCCCGACTCCGGCGGCTATGGGTACTGAAGCTTTTCAGGACTGGTGGAAAAAGGGGTACGAGCAGCAGCAGCGCCTGATGGAAGAGATGCTGAAAAACGGCAACTTCAAGCAGGTATGGGAGCAGTCGCCCGAATTGTTACAGCGTTGGGCCCAGATGCAGCAGGAGTGGGCGCAGCAGTGGTCGAAAGCCCCGGCAGGCCCCTCGACGGTCTTCCCCTGGACCCAGTTTAATGGCCGCATGCCCGCCGGTATGGAGGCCTGGAAAGACATGGGCCGCTGGGCAGAAGAGAGCAACCGCTGGATCAGCGAGAACATCATGAGCAAGCTACCGGGCAACATGCGCCCCCATTTGGGCTCGTTCATGGAGTCGTACCAAACCCTGTACAAGTACTGGGAGCCCCTCCAAAAGATGATTATGTTTAACCTCTCTGGCGGGGAGCACATCCAGCAGCACATTGGTCTGGATACTTACCGGGAGTGGATAGGCAAGTTCTTTGGCATGAAGATGCCCGCCGATTATACCCAGTGGTTAGAATCGACCAAAGACGTTTTTGACCAGTACATCCGGCAGTTTTCAGAACTGACGCCCGATCCGGCCACGATGCGGGCGCAGTGGGCCTCTTCCTTCGAGCAACTGCGCAAACAGGGGGTAAGTCCGGTTTTCCAGGCCGTCATGGACATCAGCGAATTGGTGAATGAAGGCATGGAGCGCATCTTCCACGTAGCTACGCCCAGCCGAGAGCTCGAAATGGCCCAGTCGCTCAAAGACATCCAGTTCAACTACTTAGCATTTCTCACCCGCAGCGCCGAGCTACAGGGTATGGTGTACGAGGCCGGCCAGTTTGCACTGCCTGACACCATCCGTTACTTTTACAACCAGTATATGGCTAAGCGAGAGATGCCTGATTATCAGGTGTTTTTCAAGCACTATCTCGATGTGTTGGAAGAGCATGTCCTGGAATCGCTCAACAGCTCCGCATACTCTGCCCTCCAGGCTGAGGTGGCCAAATTAGGCGTATCCGTTAAGGCGGGCATCGACCAGTTGGTGGAACTTACCTTTGCGAATCAGCCTTTCCTGATGCGCTCTTTTGCCGACGAGGCGGCTCAGGAAATCACCGGCCTGCGCCGCAAAGTGCGGGGCTTAGAGCAGCGCTTAGCTGATCTGGAAGCCCGGCTCGAAGAATCCGCCCGCAAACCTGCTCCTGCGGCCAAAGGCGAACCCGCCGCCGCCGTAAGCGATGCGGCCGTCAATGGCGTGGGCGGCCCCGACGACCTCACCTCCATCGAGGGTATTGGCGCCAAGATCAGCGAGCTGTTGTATTCCAATGGCATACGCACCTTCCAGCAATTGGCTCAAGCCCAGGCCAAAACCCTGAGCGAAATATTGACCAATGCGGGCAGCCGCTATCGGGTACACGATCCCTCTACCTGGGCAGAACAGGCTTCGCTGGCAGCCCAGGGGCGCTGGGAAGAACTGCGCCGCTGGCAAAGTGAGCTCAAAAGCGGCAAGCGTTAGCCGGTAGCTTTAAAAAATTCGCTCAATCAACACCATTCACTGTAGTAGCCACATGACACAACCATATCAAATAGCCGACCAATTGGTCGAGCAGGTCAATACGGCCTCCGATGCTATGCGCAACTTAGCCGATATTGAGCAGGTAGACATAGCCACCGCCCCCCGAGAGGTAGTATGGCAAGACGGAAAAGTTAAACTGTTTCACTTTAAGCGGGAGGCGACGGCCAAAGTAAAAACGCCCCTGCTCATCAGCTATGCCCTCGTCAATAGATGGGAAATGATGGACCTTCAGCCCAATCGCAGCTTTGTGCGCAAGTTGGTCTCCGAGGGTGTCGATGTATACCTCATCGACTGGGGCTATGCCTCTTCCATCGACCGATACAAGACCATGGAGGATTACATTCTGGGCCACATCAATGATTGCGTCGACTTTATCCGACGGAGGCATCAGACCGAGAAGGTCAATCTGCTGGGCGTATGCCAGGGCGGCACCTTCAGCCTGATCTATTCGGCGCTGTTTCCGCAGAAGGTCAAAAACCTCATTACGCTGGTAACGCCCGTCGATTTCGACAATGAAGAGGGACTGCTCTTCAAATGGGCAAAAGATATGGATGTAGACGCAATTGTGGATGGTTTTGGAGGGGTAGTGCCGGGTGATTTTCTCAACACCGGTTTTGATTTGCTCAAACCCATGAACAAATCCCGCAAATACCTGGCGCTGCCCCAAACCATGCAAAAGCGCGATACCCTGATGAACTTTCTGCGCATGGAGCATTGGGTGGCCGACAGCCCCGCCCAGGCCGGCGAAACCTACCGCCGATTTATCAAGGATATGTACCAGCACAACAAGCTCATCAAAGGAGAATTTGAGCTGGAAGGCCGCCGCGTCGACCTGTCTCGTATCAATATGCCGGCGCTGACGATTTACGCCAAGGACGATCACATTGTGCCGCCGGCTACCACTACGCCCATCAACGACCTCATCAGCTCTAAAGATAAGCAATTGATGGAATTTCCCGGCGGGCATATCGGCGTCTTTGTGGGCGCGCGCTCGCAGGATACGCTCACGCCCGCCATTGCCCAATGGCTGTTGGAGCGCGATTAAGATAATTACGTCCCGCCTGCGGGGTCGGGCAGGTAACAGACTTGCCCGACCCGGCCTGCCGGGAATGTCTTCAAGCTATACAGTGAATAATGTCTTGATCCGGCTGTACCGCTTCTGCATAGCAGAAAGCGATGCAGCCGGATTTTTTTATTCCGCTCCCGCTACATAGTCGGCGAGGTATTGAAAGTGCGGCCCCAATTGACCATTTTCAGCCACGGTAGCCCGCTCCAACATACGGCTGTGAGCTACAAAAAACTCGGGTAATACCCAGTCGATGAACATCTCGCCAAAGGCGGTACTGGCGTCGCGGGGGAGTTCGCTGGGCAGATTGTCTATGGTCATCATATCAATGACGCCAGGGCCGCCTGGCGCAGTTTCGGCTCCGGTTCGGGGGTCGTAGCCAAAAATCGGGTCGGCAATGGTGGAGGCCTTCAGGGTAGCGGGTATTGAAGATTCCGGCGCAATATCGCAGGTGACATCGGCAATAACCTGAATGCGGAAGTCTGGCGAGGCCATGTCCTCGCGGCTGAAAAAAGCCGGCGAGTTGCTGTCCCAGTAGATGCCATTAATCATAAGGTCAGCTACCTGGGCGTAAGGGGCGAAGGTGCTTACATACTCGCCCGGATGGTCGTAGAAGTGCTGTTTATTAAATTCGGCCTGACTGCGGTGCGCCACGTAATGGCTGCAATCCAACTGGGTGTAAACGGCATGGGAGTAGGTTTTATGGAGAAAATCTTCGGCCGATACCCGCTGTATGCCCATATCATCGAGTACCTTGACAGCGCCCCGCGCCACCCGCCCTGTACCCGTGAGTACAATTTTTACGGCCGGAAAATGCGTGGCGGCGTATATAGATTTAGCCTCGGCATAGTCATGTAAATCTTTGAGCCGGGGTAGGATAGGGGCGCCGGTACGCCTGCCGTAAGCCCACAGGCCATTGTGTGCGCCTACCATACCCGCAAAAACGCCAAAGGCAATAACGCGCTGCCCGCTTTCATCGGTCAGCACTTCATAATCGATCAGGCGAATGCCCTTATCCAATATGGCCCTCAGTAGTTTGCGGTTGTGAGGCTGTTTTTTGATGGTATGCGAAAAGAAGCAGTATGTCTTACCCGGAATGAGCTGGTCTATAGGCGCCTCTTTGATGCCCAGTAGCAGGTCGCAGTCGCTGATATCCTGTTGCATAGGCGTCCCGAGGGCGGTATATTCATCGTCTTTATAGGTGCGAACGGGCGAGGGCTGTACCGCCAGATTAAGCTGCCGCTCATGTATAAGACGGGCTACCTGCGCAGGTGAAAGGGCTACGCGTGCGTCAGGGGGCACCTTGCCTTCCCGGATGAGGCCAATTTTCATAATTTGGATACCATTTGGTTTGAGCGACGCAAAGTAAAGGAAATGCTGCGTTACCGCCAAGCCTAAAGGCGATGACGTTGGTCATGAAAAAATAAGGGTAAGGAGTTATTGAAGCGTTTAAAAGCCGTAGCTTTCGCACACAACCAAGGGATTATGAAAAAAATTGGATATTTTCTCGGGCCGCTGCTATTTTTATTCATGCTTCTGTTGCCGCCTCAGGGCGGGCTTACTCCTGAAGCATGGAGGGTACTGGCTCTTTCGGCTCTGGTGCTCATTTGGTGGATCACCGAGGCCATGCCCATAGCGCTTACGGCCCTGCTTCCTATGGTATGCCTGCCTTTGCTGGGGGTAAGTGATATGAAAACGGCGGCAACGCCTTATGCCAGTCCTATTGTATACCTGTTTATGGGGGGCTTTATGCTGGCCTTAGCCTTGGAAAAATGGTCGCTTCACCGCCGCATCGCCCTAAATATTGTACGCATGACGGGTACCAATGCCAATGGTATCATCCTGGGTTTCCTGCTGGCTACGGCCTTCCTCAGTATGTGGATCAGCAATACCGCTACGGCTATTATGATGTTGCCGATAGCCCTTTCGGTCATTGACCTGCTTAGCCGTTCGGGCGCCGACTATGAACCGGGTCGCATTCGCGCTTTTGCCGCCAGCATGATGTTGGTGGTAGCTTATGGCGCTAATATAGGCGGTACGGCCACCATCATCGGTACGCCGCCCAACGTGGTATTCGCCGGCTTTATTCGCGAAAACTACAATATAGAGGTGAGCTTCTTGCAGTGGATGGCCATTGGCCTGCCCTTTGCCCTTTTGCTGTTGGCAGCCACGTATTTTTTGTTGGTATACGTACTGCTGCCCAACCGCCTGGGGCGCTTTGCCGGCGCCTCCGAGCTCATCGCCCGAGAGGTTGAGGCCTTGGGAGCGCCCAGCCGGGCCGAGCGTCTTACCTTTCTCATTTTTATACTTACGGCCGGGGCCTGGATATTTCGCGATATGCTCAACCAATGGCTGCCGTTCCGACTAGGAGATGAAGAGATTGCCATTTTAGCCACAGTAGCTCTTTTTATAACACCGGTTGACTGGAAAAGTCAGCGCTTCCTGCTCGAATGGCGCGATACCGACAAACTCCCCTGGGGCATTTTACTCCTCTTTGGCGGCGGGCTCAGTTTAGCGGCTGCCCTCAAAGACGTAGGCCTAATCGACCTCATCGGAAATCAGTTTAAAGATGCCGGAATTGCTCGGTTCTGGCTTGTATTGGGCTTAGCTGCCGTAAGTCTCTATCTCACAGAGGTAATGTCTAACGTAGCTTTAGTTACGGTATTTTTACCCGTTGTGGGCGGTATTGCCACGGGCATGGGGATCCCGCCCCTGCTGTTGTGCATACCCGTTACGCTGGCGGCCAGTTGCGCTTTTATGTTGCCTATGGGCACCCCGCCCAATGCCATCGTATTTGCCAGCGGCCATCTGCGCATGACAGATATGGTTAAGACGGGCTTCTGGCTTAATTTAGTTACAGTGGCGGTCACGGCACTGCTTACGGAATGGCTAATCCCGTGGATATTGGGGGGGTAAGCGCTTGCCAAAAGAAGGGGGAGCTCGCACTAAGGCGTGTTCGGAAATTCCTCTAAGTTGCGAAGGCCGGAGCGGGGTTGTGACCCGCTACAACACAATTTCCTTCTCTTGAATCATTTTATAGATCGTGCTTTTGCCGATGCCCAGTTTTTGAGCGACTAATACTACGTTGTTGTCGTGCTTTTTGAGGAAGTATCGGATGATGTCCAATTCATACTCGCGCAGGGTTTTTTCCTCGCTGGTATAGGTCGTTTCGGTCTGGGTAGCTATAAAAGAAATGTCGTTGGCGTTGATTTCGGCGCCATTGGCCATTACGCAGGCCAGGTCCACTATGGCTTTGAGCTCGCGCACATTGCCGGGGTAGTTGTACTTCATCAGCTTGGTTTGGGCGTCGGGGCTGAAGCGGGGTACAGTTTTGCCATTGTCGAGGCTAAAGGCTTCGGCAAAGTGCTTGGCTAAGAGCAATATATCGGTCTGGCGCTCCCGCAGCGGAGGCAGTGCTATGGGCAGCCCGATGATGCGGTAGTAGAGGTCTTGCCGAAAAAGACCTCGTTGCATGGCTTCAGCCAGGTTTTGGTGGGTGGCGGTGATGAGCCGGAAGTTGAGTTTGATCTTTTCATTGCCGCCTACCCGGGTGATCTCCCGCTCCTGTATGGCGCGCAGAATTTTGCTCTGCATGGCTATGTCGAGCTCGGCGATCTCGTCGAGAAAGAGCGTACCTCCCTGGGCTTCCTCCAATTTACCTGTTTTGCGGCTGACAGCCCCCGTGAAGGCGCCCTTTTCATGGCCGAAAAGCTCGCTTTCGAGCAACTCGCCGGGTATGGCGGCCATATTGACGGCCACAAAAGGCTTCTGGCATCGGTCGCTGTTGTAGTGTATGGCCTGGGCAACCACTTCCTTGCCGGTGCCGGTTTCTCCGCTGATCGATACGTCGATATTAGAGTTTACTGCTTTTTCGATGAGGGTGAATATGTCGCGTATCGCAGCACTCTGGCCAATGATGCTGTTTTCAAAGCTGAATTTTTGGCCCAGTTGTGATTTGAGCGCCGCTACTTCCTGCCTGAGCGCAGTTGTTTCGCGGATGCGTTGGATGGCCGTCCAAAGCAGCTCGCGGGTGTTGTCGTTTTTTACTAAGTAGTCATTGGCTCCGGCCTTGAGGAGATTGACCGCTACCGCAATGTCTTCCTGTCCGCTGATAACAATAACGGGCAGGTTGCTGTCTACGGCTTTGAGGTAGGTCAGCAATTGATCGCCTTGCATGTCGGGGAGGCTAAAGTCAATGCAAACGACATCCGGCTGGAGGTGCAATTGCTCCAGCGCTGCCTTGGCGCTGTCAAATAAACTTACCTCATAGTCGGGGTTGAGCGACAGGTGATACTTCAGCAATTCCCCATACCAGGGATCGTCTTCTATGATGAATATGCGAAAAGGGATCATCACACGGGCTGTTTTGCAAAGTCAGGCTG
>CAYOTJ010000142.1:2143-8283 GCA_964406855.1 uncultured Saprospiraceae bacterium | reverse complement strand
AGCCGGAGTCGGAGCCTGCGGTGACGCGGCCGCCGCGGTTTTTGTACTCGTTGATGAAGGTCATCCAGAGGCGGTAGTTTTCCTTCCAGGCCACCTCTTCTTCGGTGCCCCAGGAGTGCCAGTAGGAGCCGTGCGACATGCGGCTGGGCTGGTAGAAGCGCCAGAGGCTGGGGAGGGTGTACTCCTCGTGCCACTCGGCCCGGCGGGTGCGCATGAGATCGCGGCTGGCTTCGTAGATGTTGAAAGTGGGGTCGATGGTAAAGTCGAGCTGGATGAGCTCGTTCATGACCTTATTCCAGTGGTCGCTGAAGGGAGGCGCGGCCTGCTTCCAGAGGCGGCCGGCCTCGGCGAAGCGGTGTTGTTCGTTTTGGTAGTTGTAGTCGAGGGGGTAGTTTTGCACCGTGCGATCGGTGAAGAGGGCTTCGGGCAGGCCGTACCAGTGCTCCATAGTGGTGAGGCCGGCTTGGGCGCTGTTGAGGACATTCCATCGGGCTACATCGAGCTGGGCGTGGTGGCAGGCCGATCGGAGGCCGAGCTTGCGGTTTTCGTCGAGGGCGGCGGCCATGATGTCGGGTGGGGCGCCAAAAAACTTGATGCCATCGGCGCCCTTGCGGGCGTTTTCGCGCACCCACTGGCGGGCTTCTTCGGGTTGGCGGAAGGGGTCGGTGCGGCCCTGGCCGAAGACGGTATAGGCCTCTATGCGGGGCGCTACAATTTCATTGCGATGGCTGCGTTCCTTGTGGCGGAGCACCCAGTCGAGGCCGTTGCCGCAGCTTGGATCGCGTATGGTGGTGATGCCGTGGCCCATCCAGAGCTTGAAGACGTATTCGGCATCGGCGCCCTGGGCGCGGCCGCCGATGTGGCCGTGCATATCCACGAAGCCGGGCAGCAGGTACATGCCTGATGCGTCGAACTCGCGGCCGCCGGGCTTGAGTTTGGGCCGCCATGACGAGTCGATGGGCATACCGGGATAGCCTACAATATCGACATCTATAATGCGATTGCCTTCGATAACTACATCTACGGGGCCTACGGGCGGCGCGCCGGTGCTGTTGATGAGGGTGGCGCCCCGGATGATGAGTTGGGGGTATGGCCCTTGGCCTTCGTCGGCGCGCCGGTCGGGCGCGGGATCAACCTGGGCGATGAGGGCCGTGGAAAGCAGCAGCCATAGGCCGGCGATGAGCAGTAGCGTCTTTTGCATAAGCCAGTCAGTTGAAAAACAATGAGGCTGGCAAATATGGGTTATTTTTAGAGAAAGGGGAAGGTATTCCCTGCAAATATCGCGGCATTTACTGCACCAGCCTGAGCAAAGCAGTCTTGATTAGCCGGGGCGCGGTCCAGAGGAGATCGTGGCCCCTGCCGGGCGCCATATACATCTCTACGCTGGGCGCGCAATGAAGTCGATCACAGGCGTAGTAGGCGTTTTCGGGATAGATGAGCCCATCTTCGCTGCCGTGAAGAATGATGGTGGGCGCTGTGATGCGCGCCCAGCGGGGCGCCATGGCCTCCAGTTGGGAGCGGTGGCTGAGCTTTTCGGCGTTGGCTACCCGGAAGGTGGCGGGTATGAGCCAGCGCAGGCTCCAGTGGCTGGTAGGGTAGCTGAGCCAGAATATCTTTTCGGCGCCGGGCGCCAGGGAGGCTGATTGCAGCAGGAGCCCGTCTACCAATTCGGGGTAATCCATAGCAATACGCGCCGCCACGGTGCCGCCATAGGATGATCCGTGGAGGATGATCTTGCGATGAGCGGCCCGGAATTTTTGCAGCACCCGGGCGATGAGCCCGGCTTGATGGGCTACATTGGTGTCGGGGCAGCCCAGTCCGGAATAGCCGTAGCCCGGCCGATCGACGGCCAGCATAGCGGCATGGGCCAGCAGGGCGCTGTCGCGCATGAGGCTGAGCCAGAAGGAAGAAGAAGAGGGCGCTCCGTGGATGAAAGCGATGAGCGGCAGGCTGTCGGCGCCCATGGTGACGTAGCGAATCGGCCGGTCGACGGCGGCAGCGGTATAATCGACCTGAGCGGGATAGGCCCAGGCGTTATCGCTGAGCCGGCTGCTGAGTTCTGAATCGCTGAGCCTGAGTGTCAGAAAGTGATAAACATAGCCGAAAAAAAGCGCCAGCGCAGCCAGTGCGTAGTATCGCTTGCGCTTGTACCAGGGGCGCGGTTGTTTTTGCCTATTCATGGTTGGTCAGAGCAGTTTTTTTGGGTAGCGGGCGGCATCAAACAAAAAAGAGCGACGGCTCAATGCCTCGCTCTCATAAGAAATCACCCGACTGTTATAATAAAGGATAAAAAACAATTCTATGCAAAAAGTTCAGGGGCCAAGATAGGTACTTTGCCGGTATCTCAAAAAGCCCGAAGAAAATTTTTTGCATTTCTATTGATAGAAAACAATCAAATCGGCTAAAAAGTTGCAACAACAACAAATATGGTCTTGTTTTTTTGAACTCCACGATTGTTTTACTGTTGCACATGCGCTCCTTGCGGGGGCAGTTCTCTTTTTAACAAAGCCGGGGCAGTAATGGTTGAAATGTGCTGCCCGGCATCGCTTAAGCATTTGCACATGCCTACACTGCGCCTGTTGCTGGGCGACCAGCTCAATAGCCGGCATTCCTGGTACCAAACGCCTGCTGCCGAAGACGACGCCTTATATGTGTTGATGGAGATGCGCTCGGAAACCGACTATGTAAGGCATCATATCCAGAAGGTAGTGGGTTTTTTTCTGGCCATGCGCCATTTTGCCGACCAACTGCGCGCTCAGGGGCGCAGGCTGCGTTATTTGACCCTCGACGACCCCTGTAATACTCATACTTTAGCCGGAAACCTGCACCGGCTCATCGCCGAATATAAAGCCGACCGCTTTGAATATCAGCTCCCCGACGAGTATCGCCTCGATCAGGCGCTGCGCGATTTCTGCGCTACTTTGCCGATACCGAGCCAGGCTTTTGATACGGAGCACTTCCTGAGCAGTCGCGAGGATGTGGCGGAGTTGTTTCGCGGCAAGAAGACCTACCTGATGGAGACCTTCTACAGGGCCATGCGCAAGCGCTATCAACTGTTGATGGAGCCCGATGGCCAAACGCCCCTGACGGGCCGATGGAATTACGACGAGGAAAACCGACAGTCGCTGCCTAATGGCGTAGCCATACCACCTGTGCCTGGCTTTACCCGGGATGTATCTGAACTGGTGGAGATGCTTCAGCAGGGGGGCGTAGCTACCCTCGGCCGCCTTAATCCGGCTCATTTCAACTGGCCGACGAGCAGGGAGGAGTCTCTGGTTATTCTCGATCATTTTATCCATCATCGCCTTTATGCCTTCGGGGCCTATCAGGATGCCATGACCATTGGGCATACTTTGCTTTTTCACTCGCGGCTGTCGTTTTCCCTCAACGTTAAGCTGCTGCACCCGCTGGAGGTCGTCGAGGCCTGTATCGACTACTGGAAGTCGCATCCCGGGGAGGTGGGTTTTGCTCAGATAGAGGGCTTTGTACGCCAGATTGTGGGTTGGCGGGAATACATGCGCGGGGTATACTGGGCCAGGATGCCTGCCTATGCCGGGCTGAATTTTTTCGGGCACGAGGCGCCCCTGCCCAACTTCTACTGGACGGGCAATACCCGCATGCGATGCTTAGCGCATGCCATAGGCCAATCGCTCGACCACGCCTACGCCCACCACATCCAACGCCTGATGGTGACGGGCAATTTTGCGCTGTTGTTGGGCGTGCATCCCGATGAAGTAGATGCCTGGTACCTCGGTATTTACATGGATGCCATAGAATGGGTAGAGATCACCAACACCCGGGGCATGAGCCAGTTTGCCGATGGCGGGTTGCTGGCTACCAAGCCTTATGTGGCCAGCGCCAATTATATGGCTAAAATGGGCGATTACTGCCGCAATTGTTACTACGACCCTAAGGCCAAAACCGGCCCGCGCGCCTGCCCTTTCAATAGCCTTTACTGGGATTTTATGGAGCGCCACCGGGCTGTGCTGAGCCGCAATCCCCGCATCGGGATGATTTATAAAAACTGGGATCGGCAGCCCAGCGAGCAGCGGGCCGCCACATTAGAAAGAGCTGCCTGGATAAAGGAACATATAGACGAGTTGTAAGGATTCCCTTATCTTTGTTGTATGGAAATTTCGTTTCGCCAACTTTCCCAGCGGCTGCCCAAGTTGTTCAATGCGCTGCTGATCATCGTCGTCATCGCGCTGATCAGCCTGTTGGCGCCTTCGCAACTGCGCTTCAAATACGCTTTTGAACGCGGTCAGATATGGCGTTATGAAGACCTGCGGGCGCCATTCGATTTTCCGCTCCTCAAAACGGAAGACGAGTTGGCCGCCGAGCGCAATGAACTCATCAAAAACATCAGCCCTGCCTATGCCATCTACCCTCAGGTAGGGCGGGCGCAGATAGATACTTTTGCGCAGGAGTTCGGGAAGTTGCTGGATGGGGTAAAACAAGAGCAAACGCCTACGTTTCCCGATGTGGTACGCCGGTCTGAAGCGTACCTCAATTTTGGCAGAAATTACCTGCGTAAGCTCTATGATCGGGGTATTCTCAGCCTCAGCGCCGCCCACAGCGGGCAGTCGAAGGAATTTGTTATTTCCGTCATCCGGGGTACTGTTATGCGCGAACAGACCTTGGGCAGCCTGCTCACAGAACAGAAAGCCAAAGACCTGCTCAGCGATTCGCTGCCCTATATCGGGCTGGCCGAGCCGGAGTTTTTGTTCCCGCTGCTGGAAGACCGCATTCAGCCCAACCTCTTCTACGAAGACAGCCTCACTCAGCGCATGCAGGCCACAGCCCTGAGCGAGCTCACCACCCACAAGGGATTGGTGAAGCGGGGCGAGCTGCTGGTAGCTAAGGGCGCCGTGGTCAATGACGAGATATACCAGAAGCTCATCTCCTACAAACAACAGCAAAGACAAGACTCCGACCTGTGGCAATCCTATGGCGTGTCGGCGGGCTATACCCTGCTCATTGGCAGCTTAGTATTGTTGTTCTCCATTTACCTGCAAACCTTTGCCAAGCTGGTGTACAACCGCTACAACCGGCTCATCTTCATTCTTATGTGGCCGGTGCTGTACAGCTATCTGGTTTACCTCGTAGAGCAGGTCGATACCCTAAGCGTGTACATGATTCCGTACTGCATTGCGCCCATTGTCATCAAGACGTTTTTCACCGAACGGTTGGCCCTCTTTACCCACCTCATTACCGTACTCATTACGGGCTTCCTCACCAGTGTGGGCTACAACTTTATCTTCCTCCAGATGGTAGCCGGCGTAGTGGTGTTGCTGGCCCGGGTAGATACCCGCAACTGGTCGCGGTTTTTTTACTCCATGCTCTTCATTTTTCTCAGCTATATGTTTGGGTTGGCGGGCTTGTCGCTGGTAGAAGGCGGCGATCTCAGCGCCCTGTCTTGGCCCAACATAACGGCTATGGCCATGAACGTATTCCTCACCCTGTCGGCGTATCCGCTCATCCCGCTGCTGGAGCGCCTCTTCGGCTTTGTGTCGCCCATAACGCTGGTGGAACTCACCGATATGAACCAACCGCTGCTGCGCGAGCTGGCCCTGCGTGCGCCGGGCACCCTCCAGCACTCCCTACAGGTAGCTCACTTAGCCGAGGCCGCCGCCCGCCGCATCGGCGCCGACGAGCTGCTGGTGCGGGTAGGCGCCCTCTATCACGATATTGGTAAGAAAATCAACCCGGGCTACTTCATCGAAAACCAGGGCGAAAAAAACCTCCACGAAGACAAGTCCGACCTCGAAAGCGCCCGCATCGTCATCGGCCACGTCTTTGAGGGCATACAGATGGCCAAGCGCAGCGGCCTGCCCGGCATCATCATCGACTTCATACGCACCCACCACGGCACCACCCGGGCCGAGTACTTCTACCGCAATTACGTCAACGCTCACCCCGACGAAACCGTCGACGAAAGCCTCTTCCGATATCCCGGCCCCCGGCCCCGCAGCAAAGAAGAAACCATTCTTATGCTGGCCGATTCGCTGGAGGCTGCCAGCCGCAGCCTCAAAAACCCATCGGCCCAGGAACTCAGCGACCTCATCGACAAAATTGTGGCCGGAAAGGTAAATCTCCGCCAGCTCGAAGACTCACAGCTCAGCTTCCGGGAGCTCGAAGAG
>CAYOTJ010000142.1:0-2133 GCA_964406855.1 uncultured Saprospiraceae bacterium | reverse complement strand
GTGTAAGGGCGTTTTTCGCCAACTGCTGCGCAGCATCCACCACGTGCGCATCGAGTATCCAAAAGAAAATACCTGAATTTACCCTGCATTAGCCCCGGCGTCAAGGGCATATTCTGCGCCGGCGCCCGGTATTATTATGCCCGTTGTTGTGCCAATAGCATTATCTTGCGGGCCATTTTTAAGCCAAAAGGGAAAGCCTTATGTCGGTACATAAAGAAGTTAAGCGGGTAACCACCCACGTCCTCCAGGCCATGAAGGCCAAGGGCGAAAAAATTGCCATGCTCACCGGCTACGATTATTCTATGGCCCGCATCCTCGACGAAGCAGGCGTAGACATCATCTTAGTGGGCGATTCGGCCTCCAACGTCATGGCCGGGCACGAAACCACCCTGCCCATCACCCTCGACCAGATGATTTACCACGCCTCCTCGGTGGTGAGGGCCGTCAAGCGGGCGCTGGTTGTAGTCGATCTTCCCTTTGGCTCTTATCAGGGCGACTCTAAGCGCGCCCTCCAATCCACCATCCGCATCATGAAGGAGGCTGGCGCTCATGCCGTCAAACTCGAAGGCGGGGCCGAAATTGCCGACAGCATCCGGCGCATCCTCTCGGCGGGCGTACCCGTTATGGGGCATTTGGGGCTCACCCCCCAGTCGATTTACAAGTTTGGTACCTACACGGTGCGCGCCAAAGAAGAAGCCGAAGCCCAAAAGCTCAAAGAAGACGCCCTGCTGTTACAAGAGCTTGGCTGCTTTGCTATGGTGCTCGAAAAAATCCCGGCCAACCTCACCCGGGCCGTCAGCGAAAGCCTCTTCATCCCCACCATCGGCATTGGCGGCGGCAAATATGCCGACGGGCAGGTGCTTGTCACCCACGATCTGTTGGGTATCACCAAAGACTTTCAGCCTCGTTTTCTACGCCGCTACCTCAACCTGTTTGATCAAATAAAAGAGGCCACAGAGCGTTACATCGAAGACGTAAAGTCGACGGATTTCCCTAACGACAACGAACAGTATTAATTCCGCGAACATTGGACTTGTTCACAACCCACTGATCAGGTCTGTTAAATCAGTTACCCGCTATGAAAAGCGCATTGCGCATTGCATTGCTTCTGCTTGCTGTACTCGCCGGCGTTGCCGGCTGGCTTTATTTCAGCTTCTGGAAGGCCGAAATGGTACCCTCCGCTCTACCTTCTCCCGCTTATGTGTATATCCCTGATGGCCGCAACTTTGAGCAGGTACTCGACACCCTCAAGGCCCAGGGCGTCATCGCCGACGAAAACCGCTTCCGGCTCTTTGCCGAGCGCATGGCCTACGTCAAAGACAACATGCGCGGCGGTCGTTACGAGGTGCAACCCGGATGGTCGGCCGTACAGCTCATTCGCCACCTGCGCGGCGGCGAGCAAGCCCCCGTCAAAGTTGTGCTCACCACCGAGCGCGAGTGGTTTGATGTAGCCGGCAAAGCCGCCCGCTTCCTCGAAGCCGACTCCAGCGCCATCGCCGCCGTACTCTCCGACCAACGCCTGCTCGACTCGCTGGGCTACACCCAGGAGACCATCATGACCATCTTCATTCCCAATACTTACGAAATGTATTGGAATACGAGTCCGCGCGCCTTTCTCGATCGGATGCTGCGGGAGCATAAGGCCTTTTGGGATAAGAATGACCGCCGCCAAAAAGCTGCCGCCCGCGGCCTCACCCCCGAGCAAGTTTATACTTTAGCCTCCATTGTAGAAAAGGAAACCATTAAAGATGAGGAGAAGCCTCGCATCGCCGGCGCCTACCTCAATCGCATCGAAGTAGGTATGCCCCTGCAGCCCGACCCCACCGCCTTATTTGCTACCCGCGACTTTACCTCCCCCCGCGTGTTGCACTACCACATCCAGTTTGACTCGCCCTACAATACCTACAAATATAAGGGCCTGCCGCCCGGCCCCATCACGATTGCCTCCATCTCCAGCCTCAATGCTGTGCTGGAACCCGAAGATCACGACTTCATCTTCTTCTGTTCCCGGGGCGACGAGTCGGGCCTCCACAATTTCGCAGAAACCATCGACGGTCACGCCCGCAACATATCCATTTATGTGGAAAACCTGCGTCAGCGTGAGAAAAAAGGACCAAGAACAGAAGGAATCGC
>CAYOTJ010000141.1:0-8324 GCA_964406855.1 uncultured Saprospiraceae bacterium | reverse complement strand
GGTTTGAGGCCGTCGTCGCCGGGTTTCAGGATGAGCGTGCCGCCCGCCCAACGGTCGCCGATGTGGACCTCTTCGCTGATGCCGTTGTAGGTGCGCAGGATGCGCATGAGCGACTTTTCCGCTTCGGTAAAGGTGATGCGCTCTTCGACGGGGATGGCTTCGACGACCTCCCATTTGTCGTAATCGATACCTACCTGCTTGATGCCATAGAGTATGAAGGTAACTTCATAAGCGGCCGGATGAAGCCGGATGACAACGCCGTCGCCGAAGGCCGGATGTTTGACCCGGCTGCCGATGCCCAGTAGTTTTTCCAATGGTTGGCTCATTGTGTATTTGGTTTTTCTGAATGGTTGCTAAACTCGTTGTTATGGGATAAATCAGTGGTAGGGCTAAAAGGTTTAGGAGGGCGCCGAATGATTTCCTATTGAGGGTTTGCGCTGTTTTAGTGTAGGTGCTTTATGGAGTCGGACCAGGGGGTGCAGCGGTATGGCTGCGGCTGCCGACGGCCCCGAAGGCCGGCAGCGGCCGCAGCCATAAGAGCGGAACACCCGGCGCCGCGCAAGCTGCCCAAAGGAGTAGATGCAAAGCGGCGGGGCCCCAAAAAAGAATTACGCCCTGGGGTAACTGTCATCCCATTCTTTGGGTTGGGGGTCGTGGAGTTTGTTTAAGTTTTTAGCGATCAGCATACTTACGCAGGCGTCGCTGGTGACATTGGCGACGGTGCGGCACATGTCGAGGGGGCGGTCGACGGCGAAGATAAGCGCGAGGCCTGCCTCCGGGATGCCGGCCTGAGCCAGTACGATAACGAGCATGACCATGCCGGCGCCCGGCACGGCTGCCGAGCCGATGGAGGCTAAGGTAGCGGTGACGATGATGCCCAACTGCTCGCCGAGGCTGAGGTCGACGTTGAGGGCCTGGGCGATGAAGACGGCGGCTACGGCCTGGTAGAGGCTGGTGCCGTCCATGTTGACGGTGGCGCCTATGGGCAGCACAAAGCTGGCTACTTCTTCGTCGACGCCGAGGTGCTCTTCTACGCGCTCCATGGTGACGGGCAGGGTGGCGGCGCTGGAGCTGGTGGAGAAAGCCAGCAACTGGGCCGGGGAGATGCCTTTGAAGAAGAAAGAGTAGGAGCGGCCGGTGTAGAGTTTTACCAGTGTAGGATAAAAGACAAAGAGCAGTGTGCTAATGCCTGCCAATACGCAGAGGCTGTACCCCAGCAGCGCCACAAAGAGGTCGGCGCTGGGCGACTCGACGATGAGGGCGGAGAGCAGGGCGAAAACGCCGTAGGGGGCGGCCAGCATGATGAGGTCGATCATTTTGAGGATGACCTCGTTGAGCCCGTCGAAGAAGGCCTTGACGGGGGCTGCTTTATCTTCGGGGATGAGCACTAAGCCTATGCCAAAAACGACGACAAAGAAGATGACCTGGAGCATATTGCCATTGTCGGTGGCGGCGGCGATGAGGTTGTCGGGCACTACATCGACGAGGGGCTGGAGGGGGCCTTGCTGCTGGGTGGCCTGCGCCTGCTCGATGCGGGCGGTGGCCTTGTCGCTGTAGGTGCTCATGAGTTGGTCGCGGGTGGATTCGCCGATGAGTTTGCCGGGTTGGCCGATGTTGACGATGATGAGCCCCAGCGATACGGCAAAGACCGTAGTGAAGAGGTAAAGCACTACCGTTCGTATGCCCATGCGCGAGAGCTGCGACACGTCTTTGAGGTCGCTGATGCCCTTGATGAGGGAGGCTACGATGAGCGGAATGGCAATGAGTTTCAGCATGTTGATGAAGATGGTACCGAAGGGCTTGATCCAGTCGAGGATAAAGCCTTTCCAGCCCATACTTGCCGCCAGCGCGCCTAAGCCAACGCCGGCAGCCATGCCGATGAGGATTTGCCAATGCAGTGCTAATTTTTTCATCTTTTCTTTGGTTGAAATGGAAAAAGCAGGCTGCAAGGTAATGAGAATTGTATTTTGGGCAAGCAGATTGGGGCGCTATTTGCGGGATAGCCGGGAAAAAGAAAGGCGTTTTTTGTATGAAAGTGCGGTTAATCTATAAATTTTGCGTTCTTTTGCGCTATCAAAGAAAGACACGGTAGTAAAACCGCTTGAAATCATGCTCAGCAGAAGGAACGTTCGCGTAAAGGTCATGCAGGTGCTGTACGCCCTCAATCGGGTGGGCGAAAAGGTAACGGCATCCGCCGCTTTGAGCCATTACCAGTTGCTTGTCAAAAATTCTTTTGACCTCTATCTCTACAATCTGCTTCTCCTGATGCGGGTGGCTGAATACGCCCGTCAGGACGAGATCAAGAAGAATACCAAGTTGCTGCCCACCGAAGAGGATAAGGCTTTTACGGCTAAGTTGGCCAACAACGAAATGATGGCTTCATTAGCGAAGAATGCAGGCCTCAACCGCTTGCTGAGCCAGTACAAGACTGCCCAGCACATCGACGCCGATCTGGTGCGCCGCCTCTACAACGACTTTGCCAAAACAGACGAATACCGCCAGTATTTGGCCCAGGCTGAATCTACGGCTGAAGACCATACGTCTATTTTGCTGGCGCTGTACCGGTTTTTGATTGGCACCGAAGAGCGGGAAGAGCTCATCGAAGATCAGTTTCCGCTATGGTCTGACGATAAGAGCTTAGTGGTGGGCGCTATGAAAAAAACCCTGAAGGCCCTGCCCGCTGAAGAAAACTTCTATCAGGAGTACCAACCCGCCGACGATACCATCAAGGAGTTTGGCGAAGAGATGCTGCGCTACGTCATCAATGCCGACGGGGAGTTGCTGAAGCTCATTGAGCCCAGCCTCAAAAACTGGGATGCCGAGCGGGTAGCCATCATCGATATGATTCTCCTTAAGATGGCATTGGCCGAGCTTATGCTCTTTCCTACCATTCCCACTAAGGTGACGCTCAACGAGTTTGTGGAAATATCCAAGCAGTACAGCACCGATAAGAGCAAGGATTTTATCAACGGCATCCTCGACCGGCTGATGAAAAAGATGCAACAGGACGGCCTCATCCGAAAGGAGGGTCGGGGCTTGGTAGATTAGTTTATCCCCTGACGATCGATTCCAGGACGTCGCCTACCCAGTAAGCTACCAGTGCTGCGGCTAAGCCCAAGGCTACGGTTTCGAGCATACCCCGCCATGCCGGCGTTTGGGTGACGTAGGTTTTTAGCCAGCCAATGCCTGCAAAGGCCAGCAGCGTAAGCCCCGAGGCCCAGGCAAAGGCGTTGCCGGGAAAGGGGGTGATAAAGTCCCATACAAAGATCACGAGCGGAATGAGGCCGATGGCCAGAAAAGACAAAAACGTGACCCCGCCGATGTAAATCGGTTTGCGGGTTTCGGGGGCCATGCCCAATTCGTCGGTCATCATGGTGTCTACCCAGCGGTCGCGGTTGGCGGTGATGACGTCTACCACTTGTTCCAGCAGGGGGCCTTCAAAGCCTTTGGCCCGGTAAATCTGCCGCACTTCTTCGCGCTCCATTTCGGGCATATTGTCTACTTCCCAGTATTCGATGCGCTGGTGTTTGTTGTAGTTGTCGATGCCGGATTTGGCGGAAAGATAGGCGCCCACCGACATGGAGAAGCCGTCGGCCAGCAGGTTGGCAAAACCCAGGATTAGAATGACAGAACTGTCGAGGCCGGCGCCAATAGAGCCTGCCACCACGGCAAAAGTAGTTACACTGCCATCGATGCCGCCGTATACAAATTCGCCTAAATAATCCTGAAAGCGGTTGATCCAGGCGGCCTGCCCATGTAGCACTGGTTCCTGAGCGGAGTGATTTTCCATAAAAACGAGTCTATTGATATCCAAAGACCTGCAACTGCCGCTCGTCGTCGCGCCAGTTGTCTTTGATCTTCACGTGCAGTTCGAGGAAAACCTTGCAGTCGAGAAAGGTTTCAATGGCCTTGCGCGCTTCGGTACCCAGTTTTTTGATGGCCTCGCCGCCTTTGCCAATGAGGATGGGCTTTTGGGTGCGCCTGCTCACGTATATGAGCGCGCTGATGCGCGCCAGCGGGGCGCCCTGGGTCGTTTGGGTTTCTTCATACGATTCTATGCCCACTTCTGTGGCGTAGGGAATTTCCTGTTGGTAGAGTTCCAATATTTTTTCGCGGATAATTTCCGTCACGAAGAAGCGCTCGGGGCGGTCGGTAAGCTGGTCTTTGGGGTAATAAGCCGGCCCTTCGGGCAGGTGCAGTTTGATTTGTTGGAGCAGCGTTTCTGTGTTGACGCTCAGCAGGGCCGAGATGGGGAAAAGAGCAGTAAAGGGCACGAGTTGCTGCCAGCGGTCGGCCAGTTCGGTGACTTGCTCCTGGGTGGCTAAGTCGATCTTGTTGATGACCAGAAAGCGGGGGGCTTCTACCCTGAGCAACCCTTTTACGAGCGGGTCCTCTTCGTCGTATTTTTCGCCTACTTCGGTCACCATTACCATCAGGTCGGCGTCTTCAAAAGTGGAAGTCACGTAGCGGTTCATGGCCTCGTGCATTTTGTAAGCCGGCTGGCGCACCAAACCGGGCGTATCGCTGAAGACAATCTGAAAGTCGTCGCCGCTGAGGATGCCAATGAGGCGGTGCCGGGTGGTTTGCGGTTTGTTGGTGATGATGCTCATGCGCTCGCCCACTAAGGCGTTCATGAGTGTCGACTTGCCGACATTGGGCCTGCCTACGATGTTGACAAAACCGGATTTATGCATAAATCAGGACATTAGTACGACTCCCGACCGGCCTTTTCAGCCAAACTAAACGCCGGGTTTATCCGTTAAACAATACGAAACTTTTGCAAAGGTAAACCAGCCGACCCGAGCAAACCGCAAATAATTGTATTTTTGGCAAAATTAGCTTTATGATGGCCCGTTCATCCCGTCCGCTTTCCGTTGTTGCAGGCTTGGTCCTGGCGTTGCTTTGTTTGCCGTTTGCAAGCCAGGCTACCCACAACCGGGCCGGCGAAATCATTGTGGAACAGGTAGGAGAGTGCCGCCCTGATTCCCGCCAGGTAAAGGCTACCGTCATCACGTATACCCGCACCAGCAGCGTAGATGCCGACCGCGATACCCTTACCATCTGCTGGGGCGACGGCAATTGCCAACGGGTTGCCCGTTCCAATGGCTTTGGCATTCCGCCCCGGGGCGAGCCCTTAGAAAACGACATCAAGCGCAATTTTTACATTGCTTTTCATACCTACAGCGGCTTTGGCACCTATCGGATATCCATGACCGACCCCAACCGCAACGCGGGTATCCTCAATGTCAACTATCCGTTCTCGGTCAACATCAGGTTTCACCTCGAAACGATTTTTACGCTTTCCAATCCGGTCAATTCCGGCTGCAACAGCACCCCCATCCTGAATACGCCTCCCATCAACTTTGGCTGCGTGGGCCATCCTTTTACCCATAACCCCGGTGCGGAAGACCCCGACAGAGACAGCCTCGCCTATGTGTTTACCGTTCCTTTGCAAGGGCAAGACAGCATCGTGCCCAATTATCGATACCCCAACGAAATTAGCCCGGGCCCCAATAATCAACTCACCATCAACCCCGTCACCGGCGATATACTCTGGCTTTCGCCCGTGCAGCCCGGCGAGTACAACTTAGCCTTTTTTATCATCTCTTATCGGGAAGGTATTGCCATTGATACCATGCTCCGCGATATGCAGATCATCATTGAAGACTGCGACAATGAGCCGCCTACCTTAGATATTCCCAACGATGAAATTTGCGTCATCGCCGGCGAGCTGGTGCAGTTTCCCGTAACGGCCGGAGCGCCCGTTACAGACATGGCTCAGTTGGTTAAGCTGGTGGCCTATGGCGGGCCCTTTGGCCTTCCCGACAGTCCGGCCGAGTTTCTGCCCAATAATGAAAACTACTCCCAGGACCCCCTTGTGCGCACCTTCCGCTGGCAAACGACCTGCGACCACATCTCCGACCAGCCCTATAATGTCGTCTTCAGGGCCGTCGATAATTTCCTCGGGGATACGGTCGGCTCGGCCACCCTCAAAACCGTGCGCATAAAAGTAGTAGGGCCCCCTCCTCAGGATGTAGAGGTAGAGGGCGGCAGCGGCCAGGTGGAGCTGTTCTGGGAACTACCCTATGAATGCGAAAATACCTCAAATGAATACTTCCGGGGTTTTACCATCTGGCGGCGCGTAAACAGCAATCAATTTACGCCCGACGAATGTATGCCGGGCTTAGCCGGCCGAGGGTATACCAAAATTACGCCCCAACCCATACGCTCCACCCGGGATGGCCGTTATTATTTTCTGGATACAGGCGTTGAGCGGGGGCGAACCTACTGCTACCGCATATTGGCCAACTTTGCCCGTCAGACGGCCGGCGGATTGTTTTTTTATAATGCCGCCGAGAGCCTTCCCTCTTTCAACGCCTGCGTTCAAATCCATCGCGACCTGCACGTCATCCCCCAGGTAGACGTAATAACCATCGACACCGCCTACGGCGCCATTGAGCTGTGTTGGGTCAAGCCTTTAGCCGCCGACCTCGATACGGTGCAAAACCCCGGCCCTTACCGCTATGTGCTGCGCCGGGCCGCAGGCATCACCACCAATGCGGCTGCCTTCCAGCCCATGGGCGTCGAGTTTTCCAGTACTACCTTTGCCGGGCTCAGCCAGTCGTGTTACCTCGATCAGGGCCTCAATACCACAGGCACAGGATATAGCTATGTCGTTGATTTTTACGTCAATGGCGAGAGCCAGCCGCTGGGGCAGGCTACGCCGGCCAGCTCGGTATTCCTGGGGCTGGCGCCCACCGATAATGCGATGGTGCTCAACTGGCAGGAGAGCGTGCCCTGGGATAACTATGCCTACGACATCTTCCGGCGCAACGATTCCGGCGGCCTTGATTCGCTGACTACGATTACCGACCAGCCTTACCGCGATACCGGACTCATTAACGGCCTCGAATACTGCTACTTGGTGCGAGCTGTAGGCGCCTATGGGGTGCCGGGTATACCCAGCCCGCTGCTCAATCGCTCGCAATTGGCCTGCGCCCGTCCCTTCGACAATGTGCCGCCCTGCCCGCCCACGCTTCAGGTGGAGAGTTTCTGCGACAGGGGCATCGACTGCCAGGATCAAAGCCTGCTGTTCAATACCTTGCGCTGGATAAATCCCATGCAGTTGTGCCCTGAAACCGACGACGTCACCGGCTATAGGTTGTATTATTCACAGCTTGAGGGCGGAGCATTTACGCAAATCGGGGAGATCAATGAAGCCGGCGTGCTCACCTTCGACCACCAGCCCCCCGACGGTATCGCCGGATGCTATGCCGTTACGGCCATAGATACCTTCTTCAACGAGAGCGCCTTCAGCAATGTCGTTTGCGTCGACAACTGCCCGTTGTATCGCTTACCCAATGCCTTCACGCCCAATGGCGATAACCAGAACGATCTGTTTGTGCCCACCGTATCCTGCTTCGTGGCCAGCGTCGATTTTCAGATATTCAATCGCTGGGGGCAGCTCGTGTTCAGTACCCAGGATCCGCAGCTCAACTGGAATGGCGCCAACCTCAATGGGGAGGCATTGGAGCAAAGTACTTATTACTACCGCTGTCAGGTATTCGAGCAGCGCGTAGGCGGCATTGTGCCTTCGCCCGAGTTGCTCAGCGGCTATATCGAGCTGTTGCGAGGGCCGCAGTAGGCTTATCCTTCGCTGGTGAAGTGGAATTCAATATCGGGATGGTTTTCCTGCACCGTCTTGAGGCTCCATTCGCTTTCGGCTAAGAATACTAACTTGTCGTCGGTATCGTAAGCGATGTCGCGCTTGCGTCGCTGCTTAAAGGCCTCCAGCGCAGCCGCGTTCGCGCTGCTCACCCAGCAGGCGCGCCGCAGGTTTACGGGCTCGTAGCGGCATTTGGCGCCGTATTCGTTCTCTAAGCGGTACTGTATGACGTCAAATTGCAGCGCCCCCACGGTGCCCACAATCTTGGCTCCGTCAACCTCGCGGGTAAAAAGCTGGGCCACCCCTTCGTCCATGAGCTCGTCTAAGCCCTTATTGAGCTGTTTGCTCTTGAGGGGGTCTACGTTGAGCACCAACCTGAACTGCTCGGGGCTGAAACTGGGTATGCCCTTGAAGTGCAACACCTCTCCGCTGGTGAGGGTGTCGCCTATCTTAAAGTTTCCGGAATCGTATAAACCCACCACATCGCCGGGATAGGCTTCGTCGATGACGGTCTTCTTATCGGCCATAAACGAGGTGGGGTTCGAAAACTTCATCTCCCGGCCCTGTCGCACGTGCAGGTAGTTGGTATTGCGCTCAAAAACCCCCGAGCATACCCGCAAAAAAGCGATGCGGTCGCGGTGGCGGGGGTCCATGTTGG
>CAYOTJ010000140.1:0-8327 GCA_964406855.1 uncultured Saprospiraceae bacterium | reverse complement strand
GGGCTTCAGGGGGCATGCCCGGCGAGTTGGGGCTGGGCTCCACCAGCTTGCGGATGTCGGGCCAACTGGTGTTGTAGAGAAGGTTCTGCTTGAGGAAGTAGCCCCAGATTTCCAGTTCGTTGTTTTGGAGCCAGGCCCACTGATCGGGCGTTACCTCCATGATGACGGTATCCGAAGCCGTGGGCAGCAACTGGTCTAAAATATAGAGCTTTTTACCGTTGTTGACCATAATGTCAAGCAGGCGCTCGCCCGAGGGCTCTCCTACCAAGTCTTCTACCAGCGGAATCAGCGTTTTGCTCAGCAGGTGATCGCGGTTATAGGTACGGATGAGGTATTCGGAAAAGCTGGTATTGCCGGGGTTATATTTGACGTAGGGATAGTCGGCGCCCAAAAACATATCGAGCCCTACGGCCAGATCGTTATTGCCATAAATAAAGGCGGCTAAACTGTATTCCGACAAAAAAGTGGTAATCGTCTCGGGTTGGGGTTGGCCGGGGAAGTGGTATTTGAAATATCGGAGCGCCATCTCCAAATCGCGCTCGTAGGCTTCCAGATCGGGATACACTACTTGTATGGTATCGTACAAATGACGAGCAGCCGGAAAACGGATGAAGCCACTGAGAAAATTGGCCTCCGCAAGGGTGTCGGGCTGGGCACCGGGGCGAATGCGCAGCACATACCGGGCCAGTATATCGGCAAACTCGGGATACCGTGCTTCCAACGCGCGCCAACCGGCTACCGGCTGGAGGGTGTCCATGGCAAAGAGGTCTTTTTCAAAGCGCCGAAGTTGAACATCAACCTTGATATTCGACACATCGGGCGGGGGAGGCCCCTCTATTACGTCGCTGCCGCAACCGGCAATGACCATCGCCATCGACAGGGCGATGGCAAAAAAGAAACGGTTTTTCCAATTCATAACAACAGCTTGACGTTTTTACGGCGTTAACCTGTAACTTTGCAGCCGGAATACGGAACGCGAAAGCCGTTAAAAAATTTCATTCAATCACCTGTACAATTATGAAAAAGGTACTGATCATTTTCCCTTTACTGCTCATGGCCTTGGCGGCTCAGAGCCAAAACGACCTGAGATTCGGCTTTCATCTGAGCCCTACACTCACCCGCCTGTCTACCGACAACAGCCGCATTAATCCCAACGGAGCAAATTTAGGACTAAAATTGGGAATGATCGGGGAATATAACTTCCGCGAAAATTACAGCATTTCCACCGGCATTGGCTTTCACTTTAATGCCGGCGGTACCCTGCTGTACGAGGATGTATTGGATACCCTCAGCATCTGGAGGGAGGCCGATATTCCAGGCAGCAACCTCTATCCCGGCGGCACCAACTTCAAATATAGCCTGCAATACGTGGAAATCCCCTTTGGACTCAAGCTGCGCACCCGCGAGTTTGGCTACCTGCGCTACTTCCTGGAGCCGCAAATAGCTTTGGGCATCCGCACTCAGGCAAGAGGCAACATTAAAAATGCTACTGGCGTAGACCCGGAAGAGAAATTTAACATCAGCTCAGCCGTCAACCTCTTCAACCTGTCGTGGGGTTTAGGCGCTGGTATTGAGTACGGCGTATCTGACAATACGGCGCTGGTGGCAGGCTTGGCATTCCAGTCGGGCTTTGCCGATGTTAGCCGAAATAAAAACACCCAGATCATCGACTCCGGCAGGTCGCGCGAAGACGATTCCAAGGCTAAAGTTACAGCCTTTATTCTCCGACTTGGCGTAATGTTCTAAACGGATTACTACCCTGCTTAATTCCCCTGCTTTTCCCTGTGTTATGGCATCCCTGTGCCAAATAAAACGAATGACATGACTTTAGATGCCGCCTTTTGGGCCCAACTTGATGATTTTATCGCCCGCGCCCTGTCGGAAGACGTGGGCAGCGGCGATCATACTTCTATGGCTTGCATCCCTGCCGACGACCGCAGCCGCGCGCGGCTGCTGGCGAAAGACGTAGGCGTAATTGCCGGCGTGGAAGTAGCCCGACGCATCTTCCGCTATGTAGACCCCCAATCTGCCATTGACATACTACTGGAAGACGGCGCCGACGTCTCAGAAGGTGATGTGGCCTTCATCGTTGAATGCAACACCCGCGCACTGCTGCGGGCCGAGCGCTTAGTGCTCAATACCATGCAGCGCCTAAGCGGTATTGCCACCCTCAGCAGCCGGTTTGCTTTTGAGGTTGAAGATCTGCCCGTAAAGATACTCGATACCCGTAAGACAACGCCCTTGCTGCGCTTCCTCGAAAAATGGGCCGTTAGCGTGGGCGGTTGTTACAACTACCGGGACGGGCTCTATGATCGGGTCATGATCAAAGACAATCACGTCGACGCTTGCGGCAGCCATCGTCAGGCCATATTGCGGGTGCAGGAATACCTGCGCGAAAACCAACTCGACCTGCCCATCACGGTAGAGGTGCGCAACTTGGTAGAACTACAAGAAGTACTGGACGCCGGAGGTATTGAACGCATTATGTTCGACAACTTTGAGCTGGCCTTGCTGGCCGAAGCGGTTGCTCATGTAGGCGGGCGCTTTGAAACGGAGGCCTCCGGCGGCGTAAACATCAATACCGTAAGGCGCATAGCTCAAACGGGCGTAGACTACGTTTCGGTAGGCGCGCTCACGCACTCGGCTACCAGCCTCGACCTTAGTCTGAAGGTCATCAAGGAATAAGAAGCAACCTCCTGACTAAAGCCGCTTCTGCTACTCTTGCACATTGGTTTGCAGGGCCGCCGTAGCGTGCGGAGCGCTGTAGCTGCTTTCTCCTTTGCGGAAAGCTTCCACGGCGCTATGCACATCCAGAAAATGCTGCTCAACGCCTATGCGCTCAGGCAGGTCGTTTTTCTGGAATATGTCGCGCACAGGGCCAATGGCGCCGGCCAGAAAGAGTTTGATGTTTCTACTCTGGAGAAAATCCAGCACTTCTTCAAAGGCCTGGATGCCGCTGGAGTCGGCATCGTGTATGCCGGATGCATCCAGCACCAACACTTTGAGCTGGTTGTCGTGTTCTTCAACTAATGTTTCTATGGTTTCCCGGAAATAGGTGGCATTGCCAAAGTAGAGCTGGGCGTCGAAGCGAACGATGAGCAGCGCATCGTGCCGGATCGCTTCCTCAAAGCGATCGATGTTGCGGTAATGGGTAGACCCCGGCAACTGCCCCAATACGGCCACATGCGGGCGAGAGTTGCGGTAGATCATCAGGGCCAGCGAAAGTACAACCCCCGACAGGATGCCATTTTGAATGCCCAACGCCAGCGTTGCGCCAAAAGTAACCAACATCGCCAGCCAGTCGCGCCGATCGGTATGCCAGAGGTGTATGGCTTCCCGGTAGTTGATCAGCGGTATTACCGCAGCCGCTACTACCGAAGCCAGTACCGCCTTGGGCATATAATAAAAGAGCGGAGTAAACAACAACAGAATCAGGCCGATAAACAAAGCGCTAAAAATAGACGACAATCCCGTACGCGCCCCGGCGTCGTCGTTCACCGCCGACCGCGTAAAGCTACCCGTAGTGGGGAAAGCCTGAAAAAAAGCGCCCGCCACTTTGGCCACACCAAGGGCAATGAGCTCCTGATTGGGCACTATGCGGTAATCTTTATGCCGGGCTTCCAGCGTGCGGGCAATGGCCAGCGACTCGATAAAGCTGATGAGGCATATCGTGAGCGACAGAGGTAACAACTCGCGGAACGTAGCCCCATCCAATTGTGGCCACGAAAATGCAGGCAGCCCCTGTGGCACCTCGCCCAGAATGGCCACACCGCTATTGTTTAAGCCCGTGGCCCAAACCAGCAGCGTACTGATGGCGATGGCAGCCAACCCCACCGGAAACAGCTTGTTGATGTGCCGAATGATCAGAATAAAAGCCACGCCCCCCGCACCAATGAGCAGCGTAGGCAAGTGGGTTTGCCCTATATTGAGCGCCGTGTCGCGGATGATCGATACAAAATCATTGCCCATAGCCGCTTTGATACCCAATAAATGCTTGACCTGGCTAAAGCCGATGATGAGCGCCGCCGCCGACGTAAAACCCGCAATAACCGGGTGTGAAAGAAAATTGACTAAAAAGCCCAGTCTGAAAATGCCCAGCAGCACCTGAATGATACCCGCTATAAGCGCCACACTGACGGCCAGCGCCACAAAAGTATCCGACCCGGGCTCCGCGCCCAGTTGGCTGATCCCCGCTATGACCAATAAAGACACCAACGCCACCGGCCCTACCGAGAGCTGGCGGGAGGTGCCCAGAAAAGCGTATAAAAACAAGGGCACAATGCTGGCATACAAACCATAAATGGGCGGCAAGCCGGCCAACATCCCATAGGCCATCCCCTGCGGAATGAGCATCACGCCTACCGTAAGGCCCGCCATTATATCGCCTCTTAGCCACTCCTTGCGGTATTGGGGCAGCCATTCCAGTATGGGTATAAACGCTTTGAGCATGGGCAGAGCTTATGTGGAGTCATCGCCGCTGGGCGCTAAAATGAAGTCGGCCGGGGTCTCCCCCGGCCGACGGATTACTTATGCCTTCAGCGTAGAAGGACAAACGTAGTCTGTAGTCGCTATATCGCTTGCGGCGATATCTTCAAAGGTTCCCAGCACATT
Organism: uncultured Saprospiraceae bacterium; assembly: GCA_964406855.1. Lineage (GTDB taxonomy): Bacteria > Bacteroidota > Bacteroidia > Chitinophagales > Saprospiraceae > JAUMBM01. The sequence goes on along the minus strand of CAYOTJ010000140.1, from coordinate 3,716 downwards.
CACCAAATGCTCAAAACCACGCGCCTTCAAAATGGAGGAAGCTACCGTACTCCGATAACCGCTCCTGCAGTGCAGATAATAAGGTTGCTCACGCTGAATTTCTGCCATCTGCTCATTGATGAAGTCGAGAGGGAAATTCTGGGCGTCTGCAATGTGCTCGCTGCCAAACTCGGAGGGCTTGCGTACATCCAGCACTTTGTAGCCCGACTCTTTGTCGGCTAAGCGGTCGGCCAACTCGGCTACACTGATGCTTTCAATGTGGTCAGTTTCTTTGCCGGATGCCTCCCAGGCCGCAAAACCACCTTTGAGGTAACCAATGGTATTGTCATAGCCCACCCGGGCTAAGCGCTTTATCGTTTCTTCTTCCTGGCCTTCGGGCGTCACCAACAGTATGGGCTGCCGAAGATCGGGGATGAGGGCGCCCACCCAGGGGGCAAACTGCCCGTCGAGACCAATAAAAATGGAGTTAGGGATAAAGCCCTTTACAAATACGCCCTTGTCGCGAACATCCAGAATGAGCGCATCTTCCGCATTAGCTACCAATTCAAACGCATCGGGATCAAGGGCCTGAGCGCCCCTCTCCATCACGGTGTCAATGCTTTCGTAGCCCGTCTTGTTAATCTTGGCGTTCTTGGCAAAATACTGGGGCGGCGGAGCAAGCCCATCCGTCACTTCTTTAATAAATTCTTCCCGCGTCATATCGGCGCGCAGGGCATAGTTGAATTTTTTCTGGTTGCCTAGGGTATCCCAGGTATCCTTGCTCATGTTCTTGCCGCAAGCCGAGCCGGCGCCGTGAGCAGGATATACAATGACATCGTCGGGCAGGGTCATAATTTTATTCCGAAGACTGTCGAACAACCAGCCTGCCAAATCTTCCTTGGTGAGGCTGCCGGCTTTTTGAGCCAGGTCGGGGCGGCCTACATCCCCGATAAAAAGGGTATCGCCGCTGAAAATGGCGTGCTCTTTTCCAGCTTCGTTCAGCAGGAGAAAAGTAGTACTTTCAGGGGTGTGGCCAGGGGTGTGCAGCACGCGAATGGTGAGATCGCCAATTTTGAACTCCTCCCCGTCCGCAGCCGTATGTTTCTCGTAGGCAGTATCCGCCGTAGGCCCATAAACAATAGTGGCCCCGGTTTTTTGGGCCAGGTCGAGGTGGCCGCTCACAAAGTCGGCATGGAAGTGCGTCTCAAAGATGTACTTGATCCGGGCCCCGTTGGCAGCCGCTTTTTTGAGGTACGGCTCTGTCTCACGCAGCGGATCAATAATGGCCGCCTCCCCGTTACTCTCGATATAGTAGGCGCCTTGTGCCAAGCAGCCCGTATATATCTGCTCAATTGTCATGGTAGGTAATTTTGCAGAAAAAAATTCTTGGTTTTAAAAATTAGGTTTATCGCCCCAAATGCCAATATGGATTTGGATAGTCAAATTTATGAACGTTCTTTCATATATTCAACGCCTGTGCTGATAAAATGTTTAAACCTGCCTTTTTTCGCCTCAAAAATAGCGCTAACCGCCGTTTTTACCAACGAAAGCTGCCGCGGAGTTGTCAAAATGTCAGTCCAAGCCGGCTTGGCATAGCCTTTGCGCAGGCTGCAAAAAAAACAACAGCCGTATGGAAAGAGGTCATATATCCGTACAGACCGAGAACATCTTCCCCATCATTAAGAAGTTCCTGTATTCAGACCACGAGATTTTTTTACGCGAGTTGGTGTCTAATGCCGTAGACGCCACAACCAAACTCAAAACCCTGGCGGCCCGCGGTGAAGCTACCGGCGAATTAGGCGACCTTACCATCCAAGTGAGCATCGATGCCGACCGGCGCACCCTTACCATCAGCGACCGCGGCATAGGTATGAGCGAAGAGGAGGTGAAAAAATACCTCAACCAGGTAGCCTTCTCCAGCGCTCAGGAGTTCTTGGACAAGTACAAGGACGAGGCCAGCATCATCGGCCACTTTGGTTTGGGCTTCTATTCGGCCTTTATGGTTGCCGATAAGGTAGAAGTAGTTACCCGTTCTTATCGCCCCGACACGCCCGCAGTACAGTGGAGCTGCGAAGGCGACCCCTCCTATGGCATTGCGCCGGCGGAAAGAGACAGCCGCGGTACCGATGTAATTCTATACCTCGGCGCCGATAGCGACGAGTTTCTCGAAGAAAGCCGCATCGAGGGCCTGCTCAAAAAATACTGCCGCTTCCTGCCCGTCCCCATCCAGTTTGGGCTGCGCAAAGAGACCGTTTATGAGGGCGAAGGCGAAGAACAAACCTCCCGCGAGGTAGAGCTGCCCAATGTGGTAAACAACCCCAACCCCATCTGGAAAAAACAGCCGGCCGACCTTACCGATGAAGACTACCAGCAGTTTTACGAAGAGCTCTACCCCTATAGCCAGGCCCCGATGTTCTGGATTCACCTCAACATCGACTACCCCTTCAACCTGACGGGTATTCTCTACTTCCCGCGCTTGTCGGGCAGCTTCGAGTTGCAGCGCAATAAAATACAACTCTACGCCAACCAGGTCTATGTAACCGATGAGGTAAAAGAAATTGTACCTGAGTTCCTGACGCTGCTCCACGGCGTCATCGACTCGCCCGACATCCCCCTCAACGTGTCGCGCAGCTACCTCCAAAGCGACCAGAATGTCAAGAAAATTACCGGCTACATCACCCGCAAGGTGGCCGAAAAACTCCAGGAGCTCTTCCGCGCCGACCGCGAAGCCTACACGGCCAAATGGCCTGACCTGAGCGTGTTTGTAAAATACGGCATGGTGAGCGACGAGAAGTTTTATGAAAAAGCTTCGCAGTTTGTTCTGCTCAAAAACACGGAAGGCGAGCACTTTACCCTCACGGAGTACCGCGAAAAAATAAAAGCCAACCAAACCGACAAGCACGAGCGCCAGGTGTATATCTACACCCAGGATGAAGCGGCCCACCACGCTACCGTTACCGCCGCCCGCGAGCGCGGCTATGACGTACTGCTCCTCGATCACGTCATCGATAACCACTTTATCCAGCAACTGGAGTACAAAGAAGACAAAATCACCTTTGTACGCGTCGACTCGGATACCCTCGACAACCTCGTACAAAAAGACGAACGCCCCGAGTCGGTACTCAATGAAGCGCAAACCCAGGCCGTAAAAGAAGTCTTCGAAAGCGTAGTCAAGGCCGAAGGCCGGGTGGAAACCCAGGCCCTGAGCCCCGAAGCGCCGCCGGTACAGATTACGCGCCCCGAGTTTCTGCGCCGTATGCAGGAAATGCAGGCCCTCCAGGGTAGCAAAATGGACTTTCCGATGAGCTACAACGTGGTTGTCAACACCAATCACCCCATCGTAGCCGGAAAACTCTTAGCCGCCGAGGGCGAAGCTCGCGAAGCCGCGGCAAGCTACCTCTACCAGTTGGCCCTGCTGAGCCAAAACCTGCTGAAAGGCGAGGCCCTCACCGCTTTTGTAAAAAGAAGCCTGGCATTTGTCGGGTAAGCAGAAAAAACGCATTTATAGTTCTCCAAGCCAAGATTTGTGCATCTTGACTTGCTCTTTTCTCCTCTGGTGGCGTTAAAAAGCCTCGCCATAGCTTAGGCTATGCCTGCGTTTTTTGCCTTGCCAGCCGAAAAAATAGCGGCGTCCATTTTTCACTCATCCTGACTTGGAGAACTATAGCAGCACGCCGTGCGCATAGGCCGGCGCGCCTCCTTTGTCCTTAGCGCTTTCGGCAGGTATGCCGACCCCC
>CAYOTJ010000139.1:3038-8336 GCA_964406855.1 uncultured Saprospiraceae bacterium | reverse complement strand
TCTTTATGCTTGTACAGCTCGGGGATCGCTACCACGCCGCTGCGGAGCTTAGTTCTACGTTTTTGCGACTGCCGCTCCCCGATTTTCTCACGCCGGGCGGCTAGCATAGGCGCTTGGGTGTGGTTCTTTATGATTGTAAAGCTCGGGGATCGCTACCAAGCCGCTGCGGAGCCCCCTGCTCACTCAATTCCGCTCACCGCTCACTCAAACAACCACTCCTCACGCCCCGGACAAGGGGGCGCAGCGGTATGGCTGCCTACCCCTGCGGCTCCTAAAGGCCGCAGGGGCAGGCAGCCATAAGAGCGTAGCACCCGGCGCCGCCCGTGACGACTTCCGGGGGTAGATGCTATGCGGCGTGGCCCCAAAAAAATACCCCTCCAGCGCGCGTTTGGAAATCCATCAAATGCGGCCATCTTTATGGTCTGGGCCCCATAGTTTTAGTTTGCGAAACAGGATGGTGCTTGCCGCGACCCCAAAGGCGACGATGGTGATGGAGCTGAGGGGCATGAGTATGGCGGCTACTACCGGCGACAGGGCGCCTCTGACGGCAAAGCTGAGGCCTACTACGTTGTACAACAGCGCCAGGAAGAAGGCAAAATAGACGAGGCGCACGCTGCCGCGGGCGAAGCGCAACAGATCGGGCAGGCGATTGAAGCGGGCGCCCTCGAAGATGGCATCGCTGGCGGGGGTAAAGTTGTTGGCGGTTTCGGTGATGACGAGGCCCACATCTGCACGGCGCAGGGCGCCGGCATCGTTGAGGCCGTCGCCGATCATGAGCACTTTTTTGCCGTTTTCCGACAACTGGCGGATAAAGGCTAACTTGTCGTGGGGGCTTTGGCGAAAGCGCAGTTGCGCGCCGGCGGGGAATAAGGGCTGAAGGTGGCGCGCTTCGCGCTCGTTATCGCCCGAGAGCAGATGCAGCTCGCCTACTTCGGCCAATTGGCTGAGCACGGCGTCGAGCCCTTCGCGATAGGCCTGGCGCACGGCAAAGCCGCCGTATTGGCCATTGCCCCAGCGCCAAAACACTTCCGCTTCTCCGGCCAGCTCGGCTTCGGTGACGCGCGCCCAACTGCGGCTGCCTATGTGCAGGGGGCGGCCGTCGACTACGGCGGCTATGCCCTTGCCGGTTTGTTCTTCAAAGCCCTCGATGACGGCGGCGCCATCGGCGCCCTGTCGGCGCAGCCATTGGGCTATGGCCTGACTCATGGGGTGAGCGCTCTGGCGCGCCAAGGCCAGCAGCGCTGCGCGGGTAGGCGAATCGGGGGTTTGCCCCAGCGGGGCTACCTGGGGCTCGCGATGCGCGGTGAGGGTGCCCGTTTTGTCGAAGACGATGGCATCCACGGAGGCCATGCGCTCTATGGCTTCCGTATTTTTGAGGTAGGCCCCTACCCTACCCAACAACCGCATGGCGTTGCCGAGGGTAAAAGGCACAGCCAGCGCCAGGGCGCAAGGGCATGCGATGATGAGCACCGCCGTAAAGGCGTTGATGGCCAGCGTAGGATCCTGGGGCCACCAGTAAGCCAGCGAAACAACGCCCACCGTGAGTATACTGCCCGTGAAGTAGCGGCCTACCCGTTTGGCGATGCCGCTGGCGCTGCTGTCGGCTTCGCCCCGGAGGTCGCTCTCCTCCCACAGCCGGGTGAGGTAGCTCTGATCTACGCGGCGCTCCAACAGCACCCGGATGGCCTCGCCTTCCTGGCGGCCGCCGGCGAATAGGCGCTCGCCGGGCTGCTTGGCCACGGGCTCGGCTTCGCCGGTTACGAAACTGTAGTCGATGTTGGCCCGACACGATATCAAACGGGCGTCGGCGTGTAAAAACTCGCTATGCCTGATGATGACTTCATCGCCCGGTGCCAGCTTTTCGAGGGTTACCAACTGCCCCTCGCCCTTAGCATCGAGGCGTTGGGCCGCCACAGGGAAGTAGGATTTGTAGTCGCGATCGAAGGAAAGCTGCTGATAGGTGCGCCGCTGAAACCACTTGCCGGTGAGCAGGAAGAAAGCCAGCCCGGCTAAACTGTCGAGGTAGCCGGGGCCAAGATCGGTAGCAATTTCGTAGAGGCTGCGCACATAGAGCGTCACCATGCCCAGAGCGATAGGAATATCGATGTTCCAGTCGCGGTATTTAATGCCGGCCCAAGCGGACTTAAAGTAGTCCTGACTACTGTAAAACAGCACCGGCGTGGCCAGCAGGATGTTGAAGAGGTTGATGTAAAAAGGAAGGTGCCCCCCATCCCATGCCTCCATGCCTAAGTACTCGGGGAAGCTCAGCAGCATGATGTTGCCGAAGGAAAAGCCGGCGATACCCAACTGGAGGTAGAGCTTGGTTTCGGGGGTGCGCGTTTTGCGCTCGGCGATGCGGTCGAGCTTGATGTCGGGCGGATAACCGATGGCAGCTAAGGTTTCTACGGCCTGGCGCAGACTGATGGCGTCGCGGTCGTATACGATGGAAGCCTCCCGCTTGGGAAAGTTAACGTGGCTGTTGAGGAAGCCGGGGTGCAGCTTGGGCAGGTTCTCTAATAGCCAGATGCAGGAAGCGCAGTGTATCTGGGGCAGGTGAAGCCGGATGCGCCCGTGGCGGCCTTCCGAAAACTCCAACAGGCGCTGCTCTACGTCGGGGTCGTCGAGCCAGGCGTAGCGCTCGGCCGATTGGTTTTTGCGGCTGACGCCCGCTGCGGGATTGATGCGGTAGTAGCCGTCTAAGCCATTGTCGCGCAGCAGGGTGTATACCGTTCGGCAGCCTTCGCAGCAAAAGTCGCGTTCGTCTTGCTGTATGACGCCCGCTTCGCAAGCGTCGCCACAGTGAAAGCATTGGGCTTGGGGCGCTGCTGCCCGTTTTACCGGCATCAAAGTTTCGTCCACACGCATAATCTCGCTATTTTCAGTGCATTTTATGGTTAGCGCATTCTGGTCTTGTACATATTATTTCTGCGCTCCATTTCGTCGCCTCAAAATTACGGCCGCGCTATCAGCCCCCTGAGTGACAAAAGTCACCTTCAAACTTTGACATCCATCACCCTCCCCGGCAGCGGCTACCGGCTATTTTTGCCCGAAATGCGAGGGAAAAATGGACAAGTTCTTATTGGAAAAATACGACCGGCCGGCGCCCCGGTATACGAGCTACCCAACAGCGCCCTATTGGCAAGACAATGGCATGAGCGCCGAAAGCTGGCGCAGCCATCTCATAGAAGCCTATCGGCAATCAGCCGATATTAGCCTTTACATCCACCTGCCTTATTGCGAAAAGCTCTGCACTTACTGCGGCTGCAACAAGCGCATCACCACCAACCACGGCGTCGAGCAGCCTTATATATCCTCCATTCTTCAGGAGTGGCAGCTCTACCTACAGGCCCTGCCGGGCAAGCCCCGCCTGCGCGAAATTCACCTTGGCGGCGGCACCCCCACCTTCTTTTCGCCTGCCAACCTGCGCCAGTTACTGGAGCCCATCTTAGCTTCTGCGGATGTGCCGCCCGACTTCGAAGGCAGCTTTGAAGCCCATCCGGCCTCTACCTCCCACGAGCATCTACAGGCCTTATACGACCTGGGCTTCCGCCGTGTGAGCGTTGGCGTTCAAGATTTTGACCCCTTCATCATGTCGGTCATCAACCGCAGCCAAACGGAGGAACAGGTAGCTCAGGTAACCGCCTGGGCGCGGGCTATCGGCTACGCATCGGTCAACTTCGACCTCATCTTCGGCCTTCCATTCCAAACCCCCGACCACATCCGCGCCAATGTAGCCAAAGTAAAAGCCATGCGCCCCGATCGCATCGCCTTTTACAGCTACGCCCATGTACCCTGGATCAAGCCCAGCCAGCGCGCCTACTCGGAGGCCGACCTCCCGTTGGGCGCCGACAAGCGCGCCCTTTACGAGCTCGGCTGCGATCTGCTGCTCGAAACCGGCTACCATGAGATTGGCATGGATCACTTTGCGCTGCCCCACGACACCTTAGCCCAGGCGCATGCCGCCGGCCGGCTGCATCGCAACTTCATGGGGTATACCGCCGCGCACACCTACCTCAGCATCGGGTTGGGCGCCTCTGCCATTGGCGACACCTGGACGGCTTTTGCCCAAAACGAAAAACAGGTGGAAGCTTACCAGGCTCGTGTGGCCCGCGGCGAGTTTCCGCTCATCCGGGGCTATGCGCTCAGCGCCGAAGACCGCATACTGCGCCGACACATCCTCAACCTCATGTGCCAACAGCACACCCACTGGCGCAACGAAGACAGCCGCTGCCCCGAGCTCTACGCCGGCCTCAGCCGCTTGGCCGAGCTCGAAGCCGATGGTTTGGTGGTTCGCGGCGACCGCGCCCTTACCATTACGGAGGCCGGGCGCCCCTTCCTGCGCAATATATGCCTGGCGTTTGATGCGCACTATTGGGCCGCGCAACCCCAAACGCCGGTGTTCAGCAGGCTATAAGCGCGAATAAAACGCAGTTGAAATGCTTTTTTTATGGGGCCCGCCGCATATCATCTAATTCTTTTGAGCGCCACGGGCGGCGCTGGGTGCTCCGTTATTATAGGGCTGCCTCGTCTTGGTTGGCCGATTACCCTTTTTGGGGGCAGCCCTATACCACTGCGCCCCCTGGCCCGACACCAAAAGCAGCGGCCATTTCACCAGCCGAAATGGCATTGGAAAGCAACCGATGCGATGCCTGTTATATATCATTGCCCGATTGCCTGACTCCAAACCCCGATACAAAATCGTCGAGATCGCCGGTTTCGGCTAAGCCCAATTTTTTGCTCAGCCGATGGCGGCTACGCCATACGCTTTCTTTGGAAATGCCCAGCGCATCGGAAATCTCTGCTGAGCTAAAGTTGAGTTTCAGCAATAGAAACAGCCTCACCTCCGCGCTGGTGAGTTCGGGCAAAGCGGTTTTGAGCAATTGCAAAAATCCGGGGAAATGCTCTTCAAATCGCTCCCGGAATTGCAGCCAGTGCTTTTCAGTAAGGATTTTGATGCCTGTAAGGCTTCGACTGGCGCCGGGGCTCTCGGTTTCGTCTTTCATCTCCTGCTGTCCGAGCCGGAGCTCCAATTCTTCAATAAATTGATCTTTAAGAGCCAATAGCCGGGTGGTTGTATGCAATTCCTGTCGGGTTTGGCGTAGTTCCTGCTGAGAGCGTTCGAGCTCCCGGGCTTTGAGTATGGCTTGCGCCTCAGCCAAGGTTTTTTCCTGCTCAAGCAGGGTCTGATTGGCTTGCAGCAGTTGCTTCTCCTGTTCCAACAGGCGCTTTCGGTTGCGCTGTCGCCAGCTCAGGCCGGTCAGCGCCACGATGATGAGCAGCAGCGCCAAAGCCATAATG
>CAYOTJ010000139.1:0-3028 GCA_964406855.1 uncultured Saprospiraceae bacterium | reverse complement strand
ACTGCGGAAGAGCTTAACGCTCTGGCGGGTACCTTCAAAAGCGCGCTGGTAGTTGCCCTTACGGGCGCTGATTTCGCCTAAGCGCAGGTAAGCCGCCGCTAAATTCCCGGTATCCGGAGTAGCGAGCCCCTGGCGGGTGAAAAACTCGGCCGAATCGAGGCGGCTCAAGCAAAAATAGGCTTCACCGAGGGTTTGTTGTATTTGGCTTAAGGTAAAGTTGTTGGGGCTGTTGTCTTGGCGCGAAGCTGCCTCCCGCAAAACAGGAATGGCTTCCTGGCAGCGGCCGCGTTTGAGTTCAGCAAACCCCAGGCGATACAGCAATTCCGGCGGATAGGGTTTGTTGACATGCCCCTTAAACAGCGCCAACGCGCCATGCGCCATGACCAGGCTGGAATCGAACTGGCCCGTTTGGGAATAATTAGCCGACATCCTGTTAGCGATGCTGATGTGGTACTTCCAGGCCTGATCGAGTTGGGTACTGTCGCCTTGTTGGGCCTTTCTCAGCCAGCGCATCTGCTGCTCATAGTCGCGGTTGCGGCCATATACCGCCGCCATATCGAAGTACAGGGAAATATGCCGGTGCGAGAAAGTTGTATCGTGGCTATTGATGAGCTCCAGCACCCGCATATAGCTATCCAGCGCCTTAGCCGTTTTATTTTCTTGGTTGTACCCCCGCGCCAGCAGATAGTCGGCATCGCTGGCATCGAGCGGGCGATCGAGTTCGAGGTAGCGCCGACGGGCATCGGCCAGGACGGAGCGGGCAGAGTCCAGTTGGTACATCTCCGTCAAAAATTCTCCCCGCATCATCTGCGTAAAAGCAAAAACGGTATCATGTGGGTAATGCCGGTCGTATAGCTCCAGAAAGCGAAAGCTCAACTCCGGCGAAGTGCGGGGCAACCGATACCAGAGCGAGAAGCAGGCCCAGGGTTGCAGGCGCTCAGGCACCTCGGCCCTGAGGCGAATGAGGCAAGAGTCGGGATTGTGCAAAGGGTAGGTAGCTAAATAGTCGCCATTATGCGCTTCATTCTGACCCACAAAAAACGGATCGTTGCCATCCGGCGGCGGCGACACCCTGGGCTCATTACAGCCGATTACGGTCAATAGCAAGGCAATACAGCCGCCCCAAAGAACAAAAGCACGGTCGGTGGTCTTCATGCGCATCTTTTCATTAGGGGCAAAAATAACACGCTACAATGGCTATTAATCATTCTTTTTAAGGCTTAGACACATTTGTCCGGGTATTTGTCCGGGTAAATTTTTCCACTTTGTCCGGGCAGGAGTAGTTCCTTTGCAGTGCATTTGATTCTATGGATTACTTCGCTACCGACCACACACATGATGACTCAAAACATATCACTTGAAAGAAACGATTACGCAGGCGCATTGGCCCCTGCCCCTGACATCAGTGTCTATCACACTAAAGTAAGCATAATGAACAACACTCACCCCCAGTACTACCCCCTGGAAATAAGCCAGCGGGTGGTGATACATTAACAAGCAAGGCCGGAGGCCTGCTCCGGCAGGTTTTCCGGCCTTTTTTACACACAAATGGGGGATTTATCCCGCCTCGGCTTCGGGGCGGGATTTTTTATTTTAGAGCATCATGCTCTGCAAGGCTTAGTTAGCCAGACGATGAATTGGGGAATAGCCTGCGGAGGTCGCGCAATACAACAGCCCGAAGCTCGCGGGCTAAGCCGCCCGCCATATAGTCATCGCCGGGGCAAACCTGACTGATGCCAAAACAAATGGGCGTAGCCCTGGAGTCGCCGCCACATATTTCATAGCGGTTATGCCAGTCGTAATGGATATTAGCCGGCCAGGCCGGCCCTGTTGGCAATCTGTCGGGGGTAAGGAGTTGTAAACCGGCATAAGCATTGGCTGATTTGTATTGATCGACGGTGGTTACACAGCCCGTAACCGTAATGTAAACAGGCTCCCGTTCCTGCACCGTAATGACGGTATCGCCTTGGGTAACCTGTTTTTCCACGATGCGACAGCCATCCTCTATTTCTTTGGTATACCAGGTTACAGACGAGCTTTCTTCAGCATGGCCTATATTGAGTGCCTCAACCCGGGTTTCCAGCAGATAATCGAGCCGCAGATCGGTGGGTTGGAAGTGTACTTCCAGCCAGTGCGCCCGCCAGAAGGATTGCCGGAAACCGCTCGACATGCGCCCCAGCATCCAATCAGACATACCTTCGGGCTGGTTGAGCGGAGGTATAACCAGTACCCTGATCGTGGCTAAGTCTTCCATTTCCATACGCCGCTGTCGGGTCTCTTCCGATTCGGGCGCCAGGGCTAAGCTTTCACCCAGATACCGCACGGCCGTTCGCGCAGCTTCTTTATCGCCGCTGCGGGCCAATGCAAACAGGACCTCGGCCTGGCGGTACCAATAGGCGCCGCCCTCTCGCCGGGCGTGGTCTGCCAGCGCTTCTAAGCTGGCTATATCGTACAGGGGGTTGGCGTGGCGATACAGCGGCAAAAAGGGATCAATCTGGAGGCGACGCTCCAACATTTTCTGGTAAAGGGGGTAAAGCGCCAGCCAGCGGTCGGGGTCGCCCTGAGTTTGCAGGGTTTCTACCCGGCGGATATCGGCTTCCTGCAATAAGCTGTAGCTGGCAATGAGCACATCGCGTTCGTTGGCGCCAGGCGTTTTTTGTTGGCCCATACGGCGCTCCATTTGCCTCAGGCTGAGCTCGTAGGCGCGAGCGGTATGGCCATCCCGCAACAGGTCATGGGGATTGGCGCACCCGGCGGCGAGTACAATTGCTAACGGGATGCTAAATACAGAAATATACCATTTCATAGACAGGGGTTTGGGCCGAAGTTAGCGCCCTTGGCCGAAGTCTGTGCTTATGAAAAAGTTAAGGGCGACATTAAAATTTTGTTAAAGGATGTTTCTTGTCTTAACACGCCGGCATAGCCTTGCAAAACGGTATCTCGCCCTCATTTTACCGATACCCTCCAGTGGGGCCGGGGCAGCGGTGGAAGTTTACCCGACCGAGCACAGCGAGGGCGTGGCGGTATG
>CAYOTJ010000138.1:528-8345 GCA_964406855.1 uncultured Saprospiraceae bacterium | reverse complement strand
GGGTGGGGCAGGGGCGCCCTATAGCGCATGACCGCTAACCCCACCCCTGCCCGCCACCGCGTCGTCCGCTCCTATGGGGGGCCAGGATAGCTGCTGTCTGATAAAGATCAATTCCCAGGCCCCCCATACCGCTTCCACCGCTGCCCCGGGGCATATCGCCAGGTTATAGTTCTCCAAGTCAGGATTTACAAATCTTGGCTTGGAGAACTATAATCCTGCGAGTTAGGGTTAGCGAACCACTATCGGGAGCACTACGCGAGCGGTTTGCCCAGATGAGGCGCTCATTGTTACTACGCAAAACATGTATTTGACGCTCGATTGCCGGAGCGAGTAATCCAACCGGATTTGCCGGCTACCCGAGGCCGGTGTTACCTCTTGCTGCATGTACAACAAGCGACCGAACATATCTACCAATCGAATGTCTGCCGTTCCTGCAAAGGGCGCATTTAAAGCGACAAACAGCTCGTCGTAAGCAGGGTTGGGGAAGACGCTTGCCCCCGCGTCGGTCATGGAGGCATCCTGATCTTCAACGCCATTAATGATGGCCGGGGTGCAACTCAATGTGTCTAGTCGGAGCGCTGCCACGCGTTCAAACAAAATGGCATGGCCGGCATCATTGATGTGTACTCCGTCGCCGGAATTATACTGAGGTAAAATCCAGGCATCTTCTTCTGCGATGCCATTCCAGAAGTCGACGGCATGGTCGCCATAGATAGAGAAGATGGAATCGCGGACGGTAGTGAGCAGTTGGAGTTGAGCGATGGTGTTGAAGTTGCGGGGTTGGGTGGTGGTCACCCATGCGCTTACGCCTGCATTGCGGGCTGCCTCTGTGATCTGTGCAAAGTTGGCCAATTGGTTGGAAACCGGAAAATTGTTGGCGGCGTCGTTGGAAGGCATGTTGATGATAACAGCATAAGGATTCAGCGACAAGGCCTGGGTAATGTTTCGCGCCTGATCAATGCTGATGCTAACCCCGGAAGGGATACTGGCGCCCGTGGGCAGGATGTGGAAGGTCGTATAACCTCCGCGGGCCAGATTGATAACCTCATAGCGGGTATTCCATGCTAAGCTGGCCCGGAACAGGCCTACCCAGCTATTGGCCTGGCTGCTGGCGCCGGCGCCTTCAGCGGTGGAAGAACCGAGCACCACAATGCGGCAAACCGTGGTATCGTCAGCTATCTCAAAGGTAGCCGGGCTTATGCGCACCAGCGTATCTGACGTAAGCCGCACTAAGCATTCGACAGAAGGCGTGTTGGGGATGGTCCAGGCATACGAAGAACTGGTAGCCGGCGCCGTAGTGATGTTGTTCCACGAATTCCCATTGTCAGTGGAGTAGTCTATGATCACATCGCCTTGCAGGTTCGAGCTTTCCCAGCGGATAGCGGGGGTTTTGCCCACCTGCCAGTATTCTCCCCCAACGGGAACAGTGAGATTCAGACTAACTTCGCCAAAGGGCTCCTCTTCTTCGTAGATCACCTTCAACGCCCCCAGGTAGTAGAACCCTGAAGCATTGGTATTGTTGGGGCCGGGGGATGCCGTGATTTTTATGCTGCCATCTGCGGCAGGCAGCAGGCTGGTCGAGGTGACGTTGGCCGAGTTGGACGCAGCATCCAAATAGAGGGTGTCGGTCGTAGCGCCCTCAATGATGTATTGGGCTTCGCGGTTGTCAGAAGCGGTGCGGGAGGCAAACAATACCAGCTCATAGCTTTTATCGGTATTGAGGTTGTAAAGCTCTACGCCGCCGGAGGGTTGTACCTGTCCGCCAAATTCAGTTACATTGCCGAAAAAACTATCGCCGGTGGCCGTCGGCGGGAACCCAATTGCTGGGTCAGGGGTGACACTGCCCGCCGTATTGATGTTATTGAAGGGGTCAAACACCCGAATGCCATAGCTGGTGAGCAGGCCGTCTTGGTTGGGCAGCAGGCCAATTTCGCCGGCTGCCGGATCGGTGAGGTTGTTCCAGGGAGCGGGTGAGAGCACGTTGCCAAAGTCGACGAGGATGGTGTCAAAGGGCAAAGCCGTAGGTATGATGTCATAGCTTATCTTCATAGCGCCCAAATAGTAGAACTTCGAAGCATTGGTGTTGTTGGGGCCGGGGCCGGCTGTCAGGCGGATGACGCCGGCTTCATCAGGATAGACAACAATATGAGCAACGCTGTCGGTATTGTTAGCGGCATCGAGGTAGATGGTATCTGTCGCAATACCTTCAAAGATATACTGGGCTTCGCGGTTGTCGTTGGATCCATTGCGGGAGGCAAAAATGTTAAAACTATAGGGCAGGGCAGGGTTGAGGTTGCTCAGCGCTACGCCTCCTGTAGGCTGCGACTGCCCGCCAAAATCAGCTACATTGCCAAAAAAGCTGTCGCCGGTAGCCGTCGCCGGAAATCCAATGGCCGGGTTGGGCATCTGCGTGCCGGCCGTATTGATGTTGTTGAAGGGATCAAAAACGGCGATGCGGATACCGCTGCCTGCACCTGTGCTGCCCAGCAGATCGTCGATCTGGCCGGCTACGGGATCGGTCACATTGTTCCAGGGCAGGGGAGAGGGGTTGTTGCCAAAATCGATAAGCAGGGTGTCGCGATCTTGAGGCGGCGTTGGCGGGTCTATGTTTTCATAGTCATATACCATGTACAGAGCTCCAAGGTAGTAGAATTTCGAGGCGTTGGTATTGTTGGGGCCCGGAGCGGCCGTTATTCGTATGCGACCATTGGCATCCGGGCTCAAGGTAACGCTTGCCGTTTGGCTGGTATTGTTGGCGGCATCAAGGTAGATGGTGTCTGTAGTGGCGCCCTCAAAGACATACTGGGCTTCGCGGTTGTCGGCAGACCCATTGCGGGAGGCAAAAAGCGTAAACGCATAGGTTTTGTCGGGGGTTAGTCCGGTGATGTCTACGCCCCCCGTAGGCTGCGACTGCCCGCCAAAATCAGCCACATTGCCAAAGAAGCTGTCGCCGGTAGCTGTTGCCGGAAACCCAATGCCTGGGTCTGGCATCGTGGCGCCGGCGGTATTGATGTTGTTGAAGGGGTCAAAAATGGCGATACTATAGGCGGTTGCCAGTTCGCGCGAGTTGAGTAGTTCCGCAATGTTGCCCGCTACGGGGTCGGCGAGGTTGTTCCAGGGCAGCGGGGAGAGGTTATTGCCAAAATCGATAAAAATGGTGTCATTGGCGGGTGTTTGCGCTCTGAGCATGGGCGCCGCTAAGCAAATGAGCAAAATAAACAACCAATGAGGTAAATGGACTCTTGTCATAGTGTGGGAAATTGTAATAATTTGTTACGCATAAGAGAATGAAAAACCCCCATAAACGAAGGCGCGCTAAAATTAAAAAAATTGGGGTAATAATAAAATGGTAGATAATAATTTTTTAGGCCTTGACTAAAACGGAATTTTAAGTCTATCGCCGGTAAGGTGCACAGACGCCTCGTTTGGGCTTTTTTTCTGGCCATTCAGGTCGATAAGGACTACGCCCCCCGAATTGGCGCCAAATAAACTGCCATCTGGCCCCTTGAGCACCTCCACCCGTTCAATGGCTTGAGGGTCGATGAGGTTCAGGTAGGTATTGCCGCCGGCATCGGTTAGGGGAAGTTCGTCTATGTACACTTTTACATTCCGGATGCCAAAGGGCGACCGCAGCAGACTGCCCCTGATCGTCAGGCGGTAGCTGCCCGGCGACCGCTCTTCCATACGCACGCCTGGCAGTAGGTTTAGCGCCGGCAGCAGGGAGGCGCCGGAGCGACTGCGCAGTTGTTGCGCGCTAATGACGCCAACGGAGGCCGGCGTTCGCAGCAGCTATTGCCGGGATACATACCCTTGTACGACCACTTCCGGGAGCGGCTGCGGCGCAGGTTGTTGCAGCGAGTCGGCTACCGTTTCCCGTGTTTGCCCCAATACAGGAGCTATAGCGGAAAGAATAACCACAACCCAGGCAGCTGCTCCTGGAAGCTGGCGAATGACGGTCGGCATCATTTTCGGGCTATCCGATAAATCCGCCCCTGATCAGTGATGGCATAAAGGGCGCCATCTTTCCCCTGTGCAATATCCCGAAACCGCTGAAATTCCTCCGACAGCAGCCGCTCTTCGCCCACCACCTTATTATTTTCGATCACCAAACGGGCAATGTGCATACCGCTGAGGCAACTGATGAAGAGGTTGTTCTTCCACTCTGGCATTTTGTCGCTGCTGTAAAACGTCATTCCGCTGGGCGAGATGGAAGGATCCCAATAATAAACGGGCTGCTCCATGCCTTCCCGCTGCTGGATGGCGTCGCCGATTTTTCCTCCCGAGTATTCTATGCCATAAGTAATAGTAGGCCAGCCGTAGTTCTTTGCAGGGACAATGCGGTTGAGCTCGTCGCCGCCGCGAGGACCAAACTCATTTTCCCACAGGTCGCCGGTTGACGGATGAAAAGCCAGTCCCTGCACATTGCGGTGCCCATAGGAGTACAATTCGGGTTTTGCGCCTGCCTGCCCTTCAAAGGGGTTGCCTGCCACGGCCTTTCCCTCTGTGGTGATGCGCACAATTTTTCCTAAGCCAGAGTTGAGCTGCTGCGCTTGTGGGCGCGTTGTGCGGTCGGAGCGCTCGCCAGTGCTCACAAACAGATGGCCGTTTTTATCGAACGCAATGCGGCCGCCGTAATGCAGGTTTCCTCTGTAGGCCGGCGTGGCTTGGTAGATAACGGTTGCGCCTTCAATTTTAGTTTCATCATCCGAAAGCCTGCCCTTTGCAGCCGCAGTTAGCGTACCTCCTTCAACATCGGCAGAAAAGACCCAATAAACCATGCGGTTCTGTTCAAAAGCAGGGTCGAGGGCAATGCCTAATAATCCACCCTGCCCATTGGCATTCACCGGCGGCAGCCCGGTAATGGGTGCGCTCAATTGTCCGTCGAGGGTGGCTATCCTGAGATTGCCGCCTTCTTTTTCCGTGATGAGCAGCCGCCCGTCGGGGAGGCTAACAATACCCCAGGGGTATCTGAGGCCTTCTGCCAGTACTGTAAATGTATAAGGCGTTTGGGTTTTTATGCCCCTGATTCGCGTCTGCCCTTCAAAGGCTGGCTTATACTGGGTGTTGGGGGCTTTGGTTTCTACGGATGAAGGAGACGCAGGGGCGCCGCCGGCCTTTTTGGCGGCCGTTTGCCCACAAGCGGTCAGTAGGGCCATGCCAGGCATGAGCAATAAAAAGATCATTTTTTTCATAAAGCCGATTGGTTTATAATAGAAGACGCCAATTGCCCTTGCAGGGTTGGCATTTTTGACGCGGCGCTATTGGAGGCAGCAAGACAAACCAACTCTGTCGCGCATAATGACGACGAGGGCCGGAGTACTCCAAAACCGAACGGGACAACAAGTGCAAACACCTGTTGTCCCGTAAGGAGATAATTAGCTTGAACCATATAGACTATGGTCTATAGCTCTATATTTACTGCGCGTCTTCTTCGCGCTGGAGTTGCTCTTTGTATACGGCCTTAAGAACTTCGTCGCGGCGCTTTACGCTCGGCTTAACGAATTCGCGGCGTGAGCGGAGCTCTTTCATAACGCCTGCGTTCTGGAACTTGCGCTTGTAGCGCTTCAAAGCTTTGTCGATGTTCTCGCCATCGCGAATATCAATAATCAGCATAAAAGAAACATGGTTTGTTTTTCGGTGTGCAAATTTAGCGGGTTTTGAATAATTACCCAATAATCGCCGACTTTTTTTGCACGAAAAGAAGATATAAACGCAAAAAAACAGCCCCTGAAGCCGCATAAGGCGCCAGGGGCCGATTCTAAGCCCTATAATCGGGCCGGATTAATGACGACGATCGCGGCCGCCGCGATCTCCACCGCCACGGCGATCTCCGCCGCCGCGACGATCTCCGCCACGATCTCCGCGATCTCCGCGGTCGCGACGTTCTCCGCCGTTGTCGTCGTCATCGGAAGGCATGCTGCCGTCGGGGCGAGGCATAAGAGCCTTGCGCGACAGGCGAAGCTTGCCGGTCTTTTTATCTACTTCGATGAGCTTAACCTTTACCACATCGCCTTCTTTCAGCACGTCTTCCACATTTTCGATGCGGGTGTGGCTGATTTCCGACACGTGAAGCAGGCCGCTCTTGCCGTTGAACTCTACAAATACGCCATAGGGCTGTACCGTCTTAACCACAGCCTGGTAAACATCGCCAACCTCCGGAGAGAAGGCAATCCGGCGAACCCGATCCATAGCCCTGTCGATCGAGTCTTTGTTGGTAGCGGCAATGCTGACGATACCTTTGTCTTCGACCTCCTCGATGCTGATGACAGTGCCCGTTTCGGCCTGTATCTCCTGTACCACTTTGCCGCCTGGGCCGATAACGGCGCCGATAAAGCTCTTCTCAATGAAGATTTGCTCTATGCGGGGGGCATGGGGCTTGAGATCTGCACGGGGCTCGGAAATGGTTTTTGCCATTTCGCCGAGGATGTGCAGGCGGCCGCGGCGCGCTTGCTCCAAGGCCTGCTCCAGCAGTTCATACGGCATACCGTCGATCTTAATGTCCATCTGGCAGCCACAGATGCCGTTAGCCGTGCCGGTCACTTTGAAGTCCATATCGCCCAGCGCGTCTTCGTCGCCTAAGATATCGGAGAGCACAGCGGTGCGGCCATCCTCGGCAATAAGACCCATAGCAATGCCCGAAATGGGCGCCTTGGTCCGGATGCCGGCATCCATAAGAGCCAGCGAGCCGGCGCATACAGTAGCCATAGACGACGAGCCGTTGGATTCAAGGATGTCGCTCACAACCCGGATGGTGTAGGGCTGATCGCCAACGGGAGGCAGCACCTGGCGCAGCGAGCGGGCAGCTAAGTTGGCGTGGCCCACTTCGCGCCGGCCGGGGCCGCGCATCGGCTTCACTTCGCCCACCGAGTAGGGGGGGAAGTTGTAGTGCATGATGAACTTGTCATAGTACAAGCCCATGGCATTGTCGATCATGGCTTCATCCTGCTTGGTGCCCAGTGTCACCGAGGTGAGGCTCTGGGTCTCGCCCCGGGTGAAGATGGCCGAACCGTGAGGCGAGGGCAGGTAGTCAACTTCCGTCCAGATGGGCCGGATTTCGTCGAGCTTACGACCGTCTAAGCGTACGCTTTCTTCCAGCACCATGGTGCGGATGACGTCTTTTTTGAGCTTGTCGTAATATTGGTCAAAGATTTTGGCATTGGCGCCTTCAGCTAAGTATTCCTCGCCCTTTTCAGCCAGAATCTGAGCCTTTACTTCGTCTTTGATGGCCTTAAAGCGGTCTTTGCGGGTAGTTTTATCAACAAAGGCATGGGCTACTTCCGATACCTTGTCTTTGGCTAAGCGCTTTACCACGTCTTTGAGCTCTTCGTTGGAGGGCAGCTCGGGGTCAGGACGCTTGTTGAGGGCCTTGTCGCCTACCAACTCAGCTAATTTGAGCTGGGCTTCGCACTGTACCTTGATGGCTTCATGTGCAATGCGGATGGCTTCAACAAGGGCCGATTCGGAGCATTCTTTGGCTTCGCCTTCCACCATCACCACGTCCTTCATGGATGCGGCTACAATAATGTTGAGGTCGGCGCCGGCAAGGGCGGCTACTCCGGGGTTGACAACATACTCGCCATTGATGCGGGCCACGCGCACTTCCGAAATCGGACCCAAAAAGGGAATGTCGGATACCGAAAGGGCGGCGCTGGCAGCCAGAGCGGCAAAAGCGTCGGGCGGCGTGTCTTTATCGCCAGAGATGAGGTTGATGATGATCTGAGTCTCGTTCATGTAGCCGTCGGGAAACAGCGGGCGGATGGCCCGGTCAACGAGGCGAGAGATCAGTACTTCGTAGTCGGATAGTTTGGTTTCGCGGC
>CAYOTJ010000138.1:0-518 GCA_964406855.1 uncultured Saprospiraceae bacterium | reverse complement strand
CGCGGCGGAAGAAGTTGCCCGGAATGCGACCCGCAGCCGCAAATTTCTCCTGATAGTCGACAGAGAGCGGAAAGAAGTCCTGGCCTTCTTTCATTTCTTTGTTCGACACCACGGTGCAAAACATCATGGTGTTGCCCATGCGCACCACCACAGAGCCGTCGGCCTGGGTAGCTAATTTGCCGGTTTCAATGGTGACGGTTCTGCCGTCAGGTAAGTTGAATGAGGTAGTGGTTGGAATCTGACGTCCCATAATAATTGAAAGTTGTCAAGTTATAAACGCTCGGGTTGTCGCTTTTCACCCTTAAAACAAGCTTTTGCATTGGAACGAAGCAAACGCGCGGAGGTATGATTGCGCTGATGCGAGAGGAGGAAAGCTGATATGTATGTATACTGATCGCTTGTTGCCTGACCCGCCAGGTTAGTTGTATATCCACTCGTTTTGATCGCCGCCGACTGATCGCTTTTGAGTCGGTCTTGTTTTCAAGGCGCCAGGCCGGCTCTAGCCGGGTATAGGGTGC
>CAYOTJ010000137.1:0-8370 GCA_964406855.1 uncultured Saprospiraceae bacterium | reverse complement strand
TCCTGCACTATGGCAAGATGCCCGATCCGGTAAATCTTCGTTAATCACCAACCAACTTGCCGGAAGGCACAAAAGTTTCCTTCCGGCCGCCCGCCCGTTCTTATTCCTTAGGGTGAATACTCACCGGCGTCTGTACCGCCTGTTCGCGGCGCGCGCCTTTGAGCTTCTCATTGAGGAAGTTGGTCATGCGGGTATACAAGTGCAGCCTGGTGTTACCGCCGCTAATGCCGTGGTGTCGGTTGGGGTAAAAATAAGTATCAAACTGCTTGTTGGCCGAAATAAGCGCATTGGCCATCTCGGCGGTATGCTGGAAGTGTACGTTGTCGTCGCCCATGCCGTGAACGAGCAGATAGCTGCCCTGCAACTTATTGGCAAAATTCACAGGCGAGTTGTCTTCATAGCCTTTGTCGTTTTCATCCGACGTGCGCATGTAGCGCTCCGTGTAAATGGAGTCGTACCATTTCCAATTGGTCACTGGCGCCACAGCTATGGCCGCCCGAAACACATCGCTGCCTTTGAGCAGGCACAGGCTCGACATATAGCCGCCATAACTCCAGCCAAAAATGCCGATGCGGGCGGGATCAATGTACGGCTGGCGCCCCAGATAACGCGCCGCCTCAATCTGGTCGATGGTTTCGTAATGACCCAATTGGAGGTAAGTCATCTTTTTAAACTCCTCGCCCCGGCCACCAGTGCCCCGGTTGTCTACGCAAGCCACCACATAGCCCTGCTGAGCCAGCATCTGAAACCACCAGTAGTTTTGCCCCTTCCAGGCATCGGTCACCTGTTGGCTACCCGGCCCCCCATACACAAACATCAACACCGGATACCGGAAGCCAGGGTTCATTCGGGCCGGTTTAATGATGAAGCCATTGAGCAAAACATTCTCGCTGGTATTGAAGCTAAAGAAATCGGCCGGGCTAACCCCGGCGGCGTCCTGCTTGGCTTGCAGGGCCGCATTATCCTCTATAAGGCGCACCCGCTTGCTGTTCCGATCGAGTACCGTATAGGTGGGCGGGGTGTTGATGTTGGAGTAGTTGAGCACAAAATAGTCGAAATTGCTGCTAAACTGGGCCGTATTCCAGCCATTTTCCGTACTCAGAAGTTTTTCAGCGCCTTTACCCATCAGCGGCTGCCGATATACCTCGCGCTGGGTAGCCGATTTTTTGGCCGCCTGATAAAAAAATACGTCATTAGCCTCATCTACCCCATAAAACTCCGTCACCTCCCACTTGCCATCGGTCAGCGGCCGCACCAACTTGCCGTCCATGGTGTAGAGATAGAGGTGGTTCCAGCCATTTTGCTCGCTCGACCACACAAAGTGCTTGCCGTCGCGCAGAAAGGTGAGGTTATCGTGAATGTCGATGTAGTACTTATTGGTTTCCCGCAACAGCACCGAGGTGGCGCCGGTTTTGGTGTCGGCCAGCAGCAACTCCAGCTCGCTCTGATGGCGGTTCATCCGAAATACGCACAACTGGGCTGCATTGCGCGTCCATTTGATGCGCGGAATGTACTCCCAGTCGCCGGTTTCAGCCCGCACCGTCGCGCCGGCGCCAAGGTCGTGTATATGCACCGTCACTTTGCTGTTCGGAGCGCCCACCTTGGGGTATTTAAAAGTCACATACTCCGGATACAGCTCATTGCGGTAGTTGGTCATCATAAACTCCGGCACCTGGCTCTCATCAAAGCGATAAAAAGCAATCTTCTGCCCGTCGGGCGACCAATAAAAGCCCCGGTCAAAGCTGAATTCCTCCTCGTACACCCAGTCGGTAGCGCCATTGATGACGGCGTTATCGCGCCCGTCGGTCGTCACCTGCCGGGTCGCGCCCGTCTTCAGATCCCGGTAGTAAAGGTTGTTCTCGAATACAAAAGCCACCTTATCGGCCTGCGGATTAAGGCTGGCCAACCGGTGTTTGCCCCGCTCAAATACAGACGTGATGGTATTAACCTCCCGGTCGTAAACCCAAAAATTGGCCTGGGTAGAATGGCGGTAGATGGGCTCCTCATCGGTGCTGATGAGTATCTTCTGCTCGTCGTCGCTGAAGGAGTATCCATCAATAGTACCCGGAAAGCCCCCCGGCCTGCTCATCGTGGCCGCGTCAAAAAGAGTGCGTACCAACTGCCCCGTCGTGAGGTCGTACTGCTGTATCTTGTTGTTTTCCAATCGGGTATAATGGCGGCCATCAGCCAAAAAACTGAAGCCCGGCGCCGATTTGGCCACGTATTTGTAGTCGCGCCAGATTTCCTCCAGCGTAATGCCTCCCGGCTGAGCATTCAGCCAAACAAAGGCGTTGAGAAAGGCAATTGCCCAAAAGCTGCGCATCGTATCCTGTGGTTTTGTCCTGTGATTTGGTATTTGGTAATGGGCAAAGATAAGCATTGTCAGGCAAAAAATGTATTTTCGATAAGGGGCCCCGCCGCATAGCATCTACCTCCGAGGAGCATACTGCGCGGCGCCGGGTGCTCCGCTATTATGGGCCGGCCATACAATTTACCCCCAATCGTAGCCGCTACTCCGGCCGGCCCATACCGCTGCGCCCCCTGGTCCGAACACCCATAAAGTATAAACCTGTCTCCATGTCGGCGATTAAGGTTTTAGACGGTCGTCGAGGGTCGCCAGTTCGTTTATGGCAACATCAAAAAACTGAGTTTCAAAAGCATTGTTTAGTTGCTGATACATCGTAGATATTCGTTCTATACCTGCGCGGACTTCTTCCATACGCCTGCGGCGATTGAATACATTCGACTCGCTAAGTTGGGCATGAACTTTACGCAATTCATTGCTAATATCCTGAATGGCTTTCAGCGCTTGAGGCATTTTGGCGTGAATGCGGGCGATGTATTCTTGCAGTTCCTGTATTTTAGTGGTGAGAGCAAGAATTTGGGCATTTTTATCAATGATCACCTGATTCAGGCTATCAATTTGTGCTTCTTTCTCCAAGAGTTGTTGTTGCAGCAAAAGTATTTGTTCGTCTTTATTGCGATTTTCCTGAGTAAGGCGGCTATTTTCTTCCAGTTGCTTGCCCAACTCTGTCTTTTTGAATTCCTCAAACCTGTCGTTGATCTCCCGGAGTTTGACATCAACATAAGCATTTATGTTTGCATTGAGATCATTGAGGGAATCCCGCAGTAATTTCAACTCATTGCGCTGGTTGGTTACAAGCTGGGCAAGCCGCTCGTTTTCCCGATTAATGGCCTGAATAGAGTCTCGTATAAGTTGAATCCGACGCGCCGGCTCGTGCCCCATCCCATCTGAAAGGGTCTTATAGCTTTCGGTATCCTCGATCATGCGCTCAAAACCAAGGGTTACCCATAGAGCAGTTTGCTTTTTAGAGTACGCGCGGTATCCAAAAATACAGAGAATAAGGACTAATGCCAAGGGTACAATCTTTTCCATGGTAGGCTGTTTTTTTTAGTGAAGATTGATTTACATCCCCAAATTAGCCTATTCCTGAAGAAAAAAGTTTCCATTGCTGGCCTAAATCCGGTCAACTGCATTCCGTAGGGGGCTAACTGCACTAAAACCCTTCAAAGCGGGATCTTATGTCGTACTTGTATACCCGCCCGATGGGCAACTCTGATCCATTTTTCATTTTAATGGTACGCGCATTGATGCATATTACATGCCGCATATTAACCACTATAGAGCGGTAAGTTTGGATAAACATAATATTAGGCAGGAGGTCTATTGCTTCTCGGAGCGGTTTATCTGACCAGATTGATCCTCCGTTTGCCAGATAATAACGTACTCCCTCATGCTCTGCTATCAGGTAGATGATGTCATTGGCCTCAATGAGATTCAATTGATCGCGGCCTTGAACCTCTATCAACATACTATGGTTCAGTTGAGACTGCTTTGACAGTTCGTTCAACTGGTTTTGAAGCTGCGCATTTAGTAATTGAAGTTCCTCTTGCTCAAATATAAGTTGTTCCTTTTCCTCTTCCAGCAACGCATTGTACTGTTGCGTAAGCCGGGTATTTCGCCGCCAAAAAGCAGCCGTACCGCCTGCGGCCATTACTGCCAGAGCCAACAGGCATAAGCCCAGCCATTGTATCCGGCGACGCTGTCGTTGGATGGCCAGTTCTTGCCGTAGGCGTTCATTTTCCTGCTCTTGCTGCCTCACTTCATACTGGTATACCACTTGCTTAAGCTGGCGGTCGTTGCGTAAGCTGGCATAACGAGTGCTCAGGGCTACGTATTTATCCAACTCCGGTACTAATTCGGGGCGACTCGTGGCCAGACCTGACTTCAATTTAAGCAGCGCATCTAAGGTTTGAGCTTCCAGATTATCAACCCCTTTCCAATAAGGCAAAGCTTCATCCAGAAGCGATTTTACTAAAGGCCAGTTATTAACTGCCGCGCTAAATTCTGCCTTTTTGAGCAGCGATTGCACCAAAAAGTTGTCGTTTTGAGTTTTTCGGGCTATTTCCAGGGCTTTTTCTGCATTGGTTTGCGCAAGGGCGGCTTCACCTTTGAGCCAGTATGCCCGCGCCAAGGCAAAAAAATAAGCCCATTGTTCATTTTCGGATAAAGGCGCCACCGCCTGCGCAGCCACTGCATAGTGTAAACAAGAATCCGGATTTTCCACATCAAGCCAGGTAGAAGCCATATTTAGCAATAATTCTTTGCGCTCGAAGTCATATAGTCCATGCATTTTCAGCGCTTTTCGATAGTAGCGAATAGCCAGTTGACCATCGCCCATACGATCCAGTACAATAGCAGTTGAATTGAGTACGCCATAGCGATAATCAGGAAGCTCATGCAGGATAGGGTTTTCCTGCAACCGCTGAAGGATATCCAATGCTTTACCAAGTTCACTCTGGTATTCAGCAATGCGCACCAGGTATAAATGCCCCGTTATCCAAAACTCCTTGTCCTCTTGCGTTATCGGGGGCTCTACCCGCTCAATAATGCCAAGGGCAAACGCCTGTGCCTCCGGAGCATGAATATCCGTCAGCAGGGCGCCCAAATTTAGCTCTATCTCCCTGATTTCGGCTTCGCTTCCGCCTTCCCGAGCCTCGTTGAGGGCCTTATAATACCACAACTTTGCTTCCTTCAACATCATTCGACCGTGGTATGTCCAGGCTTTCACCAGATAGTGCCGGGCATAGCCTCGGGGGAAAACCGCTTTGGTTTTGGAATTTTCTAATACTTGATCAATATGCCAGGAGGCGCTGTCCAAGTTTCTGTAAACCCAATAATTGGCTAAGTTGACCTGAGTCTGAAGATATGCGCGGGAATTGAGCGGGAGTGTCCGCAACAGAAGGAGGAGACTATCAGGATTTGCATTTTGCTGAGCGGTTCCTGCCAGCATGAAACAAAGTATAAGCATAGTTGCTACGGGGCGGCGTAGCGAAAGAAAAACATAGCGGTTCATATTTCATTGGTATTGCGGCAGGTATTACCCTCCCATTTAAAGCAAGCTTGCACATTTTTTTTGCACAAAACCCAACAATGAACGGTATAAATATAGTATATGCTCCGCTATACTGACATTAAACAAGCGGATACGAGGAATAATAGTTAAAAAAAGTAGGGTAGAAAAGGGCGCCGGAGATGTGCCTTGCAGGAGCTATCCGTCTACAAACGTCTACAAACGTAAGTAAACGTTTATAAAACGGCTACAAGCGGCGGGCAGCCTCATCTTTGGGGGTACAAATACGGTTATTCTGCCATGCCTGCATCCATAGTTGTACACTTCGACGACTGCGCCCGCGCCGTCGACGCTTTCATTGAGCGGGCGCAGCGCCAGTTGGCCATCGCCATTTGCTGGTTTACCCACCCCGGCCTGTTCGAGCGCCTGCTGGAGCGGCAGCGCCAAGGCGTAGCGATAACCTTGGCCCTCAACTTCGACCAGATCAATTTTCATCCGGAAGCGCTGCCCTTTGGCCTCATTGAGCAGTTGGGCGGACGGGTATACGCCTTTGCCGGGCCGGAATTGCTGCATCATAAGTTTGCGCTGGCCGATGGCAGCCGGGTATTGCAAGGCTCCTACAACTGGACGCGCAGCAGGCACTGCGACTACTTGACCGAGATTGTGGATGGCGCCATAGCCGCCGAATTTGAGCAGGCGCTGGCTCAACTGCTACCGCGCTGCCTGCCCTTGGCTCAAGTGGCGAGCCGCCCTGTGCGGCAGGTGTCTTTCATGCAACTCCACCAGCCGGGCTGCTGGTCGGCCGACGATATGCGGCGCCTGATTGTGCAAGGCAGCCGGGTATGGGTCGTGCGGTTTCCGGCCCGCGCCGCCGTGAGCTGGGCGCAGTGCTTCCGCGAGCAGCGCCACTATGCGCCAGGGCGCGCCAACCTGTCGGGCTACTGGGCCATAAGCCGAGGCTGGGAGGAGGCATCCTTCCGGGAGTGGCTCTCCCGGCAGCCGCCCAATGCGGCGTTGCGCTTAGCGGCTCGCTACTGCCTGCGCTTGCGCACAACCGACGTACTGCTGGCTGTAGATGCCGCCGGGCGGCCCTTGGGCATGGGCGTAGCGGATGCCGGGCCCGAGCCTGCCCCCAACTTAGCGCCCTGCAGCCGGCAGGTCTGGTGGCTGCGTTGGCCGCCGGGCACGCCCCTACCCATGCCCTTAGGCGCCGGCGCAGCCCTGCACCGCTACAAGGGTTCGGGCCTCCAATTGGTTGAGCACTTCCGACGAGGCCTCGGCAGCCGTCCAAAGTAAACGGCTCGCCAGCCTCACCCTACCGCAGCTCACCGAATACGGGCTCGAAGACCTGCTCGATCAGCGGGCTGGCAACGAAGACCTACTCATCGCTACCGGGGAGGTATGGCAAATAGCCGCCTTCGCCGACCTTTATGCCAATAAAATCGCCAAAAGCCTGCCTAAGGTACAGGACTATGCTCGCGCCAAGCGGCTCTATCAGGCCTGCCTTGCTTTGGGGGTGGAGCAGCGGTATTTTGAGGAGAAGCTGGCGGTATTGGAAGAGGTTTGGAAGGAGCGGGGGGAGTAGGTTGGGATGGGGTTTTTTTGTGTTTTTAAGGATGGGAGAAATATTCTACACTCAGAGCCTAAACGAATGAAATGGATTGAGAAAAAAAAATCAACGCTTAACACATGTCAGAATTTCAATACTACGAATTTCGCACCGTCAATCGCGCCCTGACGCGGGAGGAACAAAAAGTGGTGGACACTTGGTCAAGTCGAGGTCAGGTAACGTCAGTGAGTGCCAGTTTTGAGTATCATTACAGTGATTTCAGGCAGGATGCCAAAAAATGTCTGGAAGGATACTTTGATATGATGTTGTATGTAGCCAATTGGGGCAGCAAACGAACCATGTTTCGATTGCCCGCGCATTTGGCCGATTTTAAAGCCCTCAAAGCATATAGATGGGGTGAACAATTCAGCGAGCGACGGATAAGCATCAGTAAATCAAAAAAATACATAATAATTGATATCGAAGAACATTTAGAAGAAGGGTACGAAGACTGGGTTGAAGGAGAAGGTGTGCTGGCCGGATTCGCACCACTTTGGAACGACCTGATCGCAGGTGATTATGCTGTTTTGTACCTGACCTGGCTTGATTTTGCCCGATATAGTCAGGAAATAATGGATGGAGAGGGCAATGATGAGGATATGGAAACCCCGCCTGTGCCTGTTGGGTTAAAGAAAGCATCGGCAGCATTGGAAGCTTACATGGATTTTTGGGGTATTTCCAACGATTTACGGTCTGCGGCAGTTGGATTCAGCGCAGAGAACACAAGTATTTCACCCCAAAAATTAGAGGAAAATATTCAAAAACTCTCGGAAAAAGAAAAAGATACTTTTCTGTTGCGTTTGTTTCGGGACGAGCCACACCTCCGCACCACACTACTCAAACGTTTGGAAGAAATGGAACCGGTTCTCCAAGCAAAACCATCAAAAAAGCCCACCTTGCAAGCTATTTTAGATGCTCAAAGTGAAGCGCGCACAAACCGTATGCGACGTGAACAGGAGGAGGCAGCCCGCAAGCGGCGTATGGAGCTTGAGCAGTTAGAAAAAAGAGCGGACAAGGCCTGGAGGGACATACATAGCCACCTGCAACTCAAAATAGCAAGTGGCTACAATCAAGCCGTTAATGATCTAAAAGATCTGCGCGATCTGGCTGAAATGCGCAATACGTTACCCATTTTTAAAGAAAAAATGCAGGCCATTCTCGCAGAATATGGACGCTCGCAGGCATTTATTCGACGTCTACAGGAAAGCAAGTTAATATAAAATGACCATATCATCTTATGGATTTATAGGCCGATAAAATCGCCAAAAGCCTGCCTAAGGTACAGGACTATAACCGCGCCAAGCAGCTCTACCAGGCCTGCTTAGCGTTGGGGGTGGAGAAGGGGTATTTTGAGAGGAGGCTGGCGGTACTGGAGGAGGTGTGGCA
>CAYOTJ010000136.1:0-8441 GCA_964406855.1 uncultured Saprospiraceae bacterium | reverse complement strand
GGTGGCCTGGAGGCCAAAGGCGGCGTCCACGGCGGCCGTCTGGCCGTTATCGCTCAGATTTTTGCCCAGCGACAGCAGTATGGCGCGTTTGTTGAAGATGGCTTCGTTCTCGGCGGCCTTCGTCTTGATGGCTTCGCGCATGCCGGCCAGCATCAAAGCTGCTGCTGAGGTCATGATGAGCACGAAGATGATAACGTATCTTGTGGTATTCACGATGATGTCGTTTTATACAGGTTGTTGAACAATCGACCCGGCGTTCCGGGCTATTGATCTGCCAGGATTAACACTTCTTATTCGACAACGGCTGCTTCAACCGCTACTTCGCCGCCCTTAACTCGCTTGGCCACCAACGCCTGCCGACGCTGCCGACGCTTGATGTTGCCTTCGGCCACATAGTGGTCGATAAGGGGCGAAAAGACGTTCAGCAACAGTATGGCCAGCATCCAGCCCTCCGGATAAGCAGGGTTCATCACGCGGATGATAAGACCGACAAACCCAATGAGGAAGCCGTAAATCCACTTGCCTCTGGGCGTACCTGCCGCAGTAACCGGGTCGGTAGCCATGAAGGCCATCGCAAACAGGAAGCTGCCCATGTAAAAGTGATAATGCCAGGGGATAGCCATGAATTTCTGAATGCCAGAAGTATCTGCCGTGATCTGATCCGGCGCCAACCCGTTGAGCATCATACCACAAACTACCACGCCCAATGCTGCCGACACCATGATGCGCCAGTCGGCCACCTTGGTAAAGATCAGGAACAAAGCGCCCAAAATGATGAATGGCTTGCTGGTTTCGCCAATGGAGCCCGGAATGGTACCCCACCACATCTGGCTTTCGCTGTATACCTGGGTAATGGCCTCCCAGCCGCCTTTAGCGCCTAACGCTAAAGGCGTAGCGCCCGTGTAGCCATCAACGGCGGCCATACCGCCCTGGCCAAACGTCGACCAGCCCAAGCCATTGAATATCCAGTCGAAGAAGCCGTACACAGCGCCGTATTCCTGGCCTACATACTGGCCCACGCCCGCTTTTTCAATACCGGCAATCCAAACCTCGTCGCCCGAGATATAGGTCGGATAAGCAAAGAATACAAATACCCGAGCCAACAGCGCAATATTGAGGATGTTCATACCCGTGCCCCCAAAAGCCTCTTTGCCAATAATTACAGCAAAAACGATGGAAAGGGTAAGTATCCACATCGGAATATCCGGCGGCATGATCAGCGGAATGAGCGCCCCCGATACCAGAAAGCCTTCTTCCACGGCATGACCCTTTTTGGCTGCGTAGAAAAACTCAATACCCAGACCCACCAGGTGCGTCACCACAAAGATGGGCAGCAGCTTCACAAGGCCGTACACCAGCTTGAGGTGGAAGCCTTCCAACAGCCCCGTATACTGGCCCAGCGCTGAAAAGTGCTGATGGCCAATGTTAAACGTTCCAAAAATATAGCACAACTGCAAGGCCAGTACCACATGCACCATAGTGCGCTTGAGGTCCATGCCGTCGCGGATGTGTACGCCCCCTTTGGTTACCGTATTGGGCGTGAATGCAAAAGTGAAAAACGCATCGTATGCCGTGTGCAGCAACGGAGACTTTTTCTTGTCCGGCTCAATTCGGTGAAGAAAATCAAGCAATGCCTTCATAACTATATGAGAATGACAGATTGATCAATGAATATCAGCTCTTGAAGTTTAGCTTTGCGAACGCACGGCATCCAGCCCCTGGCGCAGAATCTGCTGAAGCGGCTGCTTGGATACGCATACAAATTCGCACAAAGCCACGTCTTCTTCTACCAACTCAAGAATGCCTAAGCCTTCCATTTTTTCGAAGTCGCTCACAACGATGGCCTTCATCAATTGCTGAGTGTAAATGTCCATCGGCATCACTTCCTCGTAGTCGTTGGTTACTACAAAGGCGCGCTTTTCGCCATGAGTATTCGTATTGGCCTTAAACTGCTGGTCGGGGAACAGGAAATTCGGGAAAGTGCGCGAAATCGACGGGCGTGCCGACAGCGGCAACAACCAGCCAAAGAGCTCGTAGTAGTCGCCTTCCTCAATAACCGTCACCTGATCATCGTGGAGATTCAGGAAACCGTCAGCCGCCTTGGCTTCGCCCGAAAGCACATCGCCGCTGATGTAGCGCACGTGGTCGGAAGCTAAGTTACCCGCCAGTAATTCGCCTACGTTAGCCCCGGCATAAGTGCGCACATAGTGCGGATCCTTGAGCTCGGCGCCAGTAAGGGCTATTACCCGACTGGTATCAAAATGCCCGGTTAGAAACATATTGCCAAGAGTGATCACCTCCTGCACGCCCAGCGTCCATACGGTATCATGGCCCCCCACCGGCGCTATATGGTGTATCTGAACACCTACATTACCCGCCGGATGAGCGCCCGTAAAGAAGTATTTTCTGGCGTTGGAAGCATTTAGGAAAGCATCGGCCGGCTTGGTTTTGCCACGCCCGTCGAGGCCCAAATGTACTTCGCCGTCGGTGAGCCGGGCTAATACATCTATCCCTTTCTGGAAAGCCGCCTCGCGGCCTGCAACCACTATATTCAGATCAGGAGCCAAAGGCGCCGTATCGAAAGTAGACACAAAAATATCGCGGGGAGCCTGGCCTGGCGTGGGCAACACGTTGAAAGGACGCTGGCGAATGAGCGGCCAGATACCGCTGCCCATCAGAAAATTCATCAGATCGCTACGCGAAGCCGTATGCAGATTGGGCGTATTCAGCTCCCGGTATTGTTGCTCGCGGTCGGCTAAGATAACCACCTCGGTAATGGCGCGCTTGGCACCGCGGTTTACCGCAATGACTTCGCCGCTCACCGGCGCCACAAACTTGACCTCAGGCATGAGCTTATCGTGGAAAATGGGGTCGCCCGCCTTAACCGAAGCGCCAATTTCAACTTCAAGCTTAGGAATGGGTTGGATGCCGATAACATTCGGCGGCTGGACGGCGTAACGGGTTACTCCCGTAGCATCGGCTACCTTGGCGGCAGCCTCGCCTTCTAAACGAATGTCGTGGCCTTTGGTTAAGCGCTTCACCACATGACCCGCCGTGTAATCCGGCAGCTTGGAGCCAAACAACTCACTCAGGTTGGGAAACAAACCGAGGTTTACTTTTTTAGTATCAATGCCGCTATTCTTGGCCTCAATGGCCAAAAGATTGTCCGATACATTGATCACTACATAAAAGAAAACCAGAATAGCCACCGCTACCAAGCCGTTAATAAGCCAACTACTGGCGCCCCCGCCAGCGGCTTGAGCATTGAGCTCAACGAACATGGATGCGAAGACCACAATCAGGGCAATTTTGCTGAATACGCTTCTCATGGTTTGCACATGCAATTTAGTCTGGTATAACAGGCCTTTACCTGCTAACGTTTGTCGTTCCCTTCCAAAAGTTCGTCTATTTTCCGGGAAACTGCGCAAAGGTATTAAAACCTGCTACCTATTTTAAGAAAAAACTTACAATAAAGTTAGCGCACAAACACTATTTAGACTTCATCTAAATTAGCCCGTTCTCCAGCGCCCATTGCCGCCGCCAGTACCGATAGCCCTGCACCGCCATTATCGTATATACAATCATCACCAGCGCCAACAGAAAGGCGCCGCGGCTGTAATACAATCCCACATAAATGGCGTCTACAACCACCCAGTACAACCAGTTGTCCAACTGTCGCTTAGCCAACATGATGGTGGCCAACACCGCAAAAACCGTTGTAAACGCATCCCAGTAAGTAGCCGCCGCCGGGGTATAAGCATCAAAAAAATAGCCAAAAGGCACACTTATAACCGCGCCCAGCCCGATATAAACCCCATGCCCGCGGGCGCTTACGCGGCTAATGGGCAGTTCGCCCTTACTTGCCCCCCTCTGCCGCCAGCGATATACGGCCCATAACGCCATGCCCACGTAAAAAAGCTGTAACAAAGCATCTAAATACAACTGATAATAAGCATACGATGCGTAAGCCCATAGCGCGCAGCTCGCCATCCCCCAATACCATCCCCAAATTTTATTCCGCGAAGCGCCGGCAATGTACGCCAAGGCCGTCAGCGTCACCACCCAATCCACCCAGCCCAACTCCGCCGCGCCTTTTACCAACTGTTCCAGCATATTATCTTTCGTCTAAGGGGCTGCAAGGTACAAAAACCCCCGGTCTACCCCATCTTTCCCCCCAAACGGGCAGGTTGTTTGTTGCCAAAACGCTACCTTTGCCCCACAATTAACCAAATGACAACATGAGTCAGGAAGCATTCTCAAAACTGTGGAAGATGATTGGGCTGCGCTACACCTCGCACCCCTGGCATGGCATCGAAATCGGCCAAAATGCCCCGAATATCGTTACCTCGTTCATCGAAGTTATCCCCTCCGATACCGTTAAATACGAAGTTGACAAGCGCTCGGGCTACCTCAAAATCGACCGCCCCCAGAAATTCTCCAACATCGTCCCGGCCCTCTATGGCTTTATCCCTCAAACCTACTGCAAAGACAGCGTAGCCGCTTTTTGTATGGAAAAAACCGGCCGCACAGACATCGTCGGCGATGACGACCCCCTCGACATCTGCGTGCTCACCGAGCGCGAAGTTACCCACGGCAACATCATCATGAACGCCGTGCCCATAGGCGGCTTCCGCATGATCGACGGGGGCGAAGCCGACGATAAAATCATCGCCGTCATGCAAAAAGACGAGGTATATGGCCAGTGGCAGGACATCCACGAGCTCCCCACCAGCGTCATCAACCGCCTCCGCCACTACTTCCTCACTTACAAGAGCATCCCTGGCGAGGAAATCAAGTGCGAAATCACGCATGTATACGGCCGCGAAGAAGCCCAGGAAGTCATTCGCCGCAGCATCGACGACTATCAGCGCTACTACGGCAACCTCGAAGAAGCCCTCTCCCTTACCCTCTTCGAAGCGTTTAGCTTCAGCCAACGCCAACAAGAGCTACTCAAAGGACTGTAATTCAAAACATTACTTCGCAAAGACATACCCCTTCACGCTGCTGTCCGCCCGGGGCAGGGGGTGAAGCGGTATGGCCCGGACGGTTTGCTGCCATCTTCCCGGCGCCCCCCTTATCCGGGCCATAGTAGCGGAACACCCGGTGGCGGGCCGGGGGGCAAAAGGCCATTTAGAACATCTGCGGCATACCCCGGCGCGCCAGCCCCCCAAAAAAAGTTCATACCTTATATTTTTGGGGCCTCCCCCGCATAGCCGACTGCCCTTTTTACAGCCTGCGCGGGGGCGCTACGCTGCGCCGCTCGCTCATCGCTCGGCCCTAAGGGCTGCCCTCCTGAGGTCGGGCACGGCTCCGCATCGCTAGGCCGGGCCGCCTGCTTCTGTGGGCGCTCAGGCCTATCTATAGTTCTCCAAGCCAAGATTTGTGAATCTTGACTTGCTCTTTTTCCGTCTGGCGGCGTTAAAAAGCCTCGCCATAGCTTAGGCTATGTCTACGTTTTTTGCCTTGCCAGCCCAAAAAATAGCGGCGTCCATTTTTCACTCATCCTGACTTGGAGAACTATATACTTTTTGCCCATACAAAGCGCCGATCTTTTGAGCCAGCACCCGGGCATGTCCCTCTTCCGCCTCATACGACCAGCCTGCGATATGAGGCGTAAGCACCACATTGGCCGACTGCAGCAGATACTGAAAGGGCGGCGGCAGCTCAGCCGGGTTGAGGTGCGCAAACGACTGCTCCTCATATTCTATGACGTCCAAAGCGGCGCCCAATACCCGCCCCGATGCCAGGCGGTCGGCCAGGTCGGCGGTATGCAACACTAAGCCGCGGGCGGTATTCACTACCCAAACCGGCTTAGCAAAGGCATCCCAGAAGGCGCCATTCGCAAAATAGCGGTTCTCCGGCTCATAGGGAATGTGCAGGCTCACCACATCGGCCTGCGCCTGAAGGGTAGCCAGATCGACGGCTTCTGCAAAGGCGTCGCCGTAGTTTTGCCGGTACTTGTCGTAGGCCAGCACCGTGCATCCAAAGCCCGCCAAGCGCCGGGCGAAGGCCGTGCCCATATTGCCATAACCGATGATACCCACCGTTTTGCCGCCAAGCTCGTAGCCCCGATTGCCGGCGCGTATCCACTGCCCCTCCCGCACCTGTCGGTCGGCACGGGCTAAATTGTTCATCAGCATCAACAGCAGGCCCACGGTATGCTCGCCTACGGTATCGCGGCTACCCTCCGGGGAGGTCAGCACCGCCACCCCCCGCTGAGCGGCATACTCCAGGTCGATGTGCTCAACCCCTACCCCGCTGCGGGCTACAAAGCGAAGGTTGGGCGCATGGTCGAGCAACTCGCGGTCGACCTTGAGCCTGCTCCTGATCACCATTCCTTCGTATTCGCCGAGGGTAGCCAGCACTTCCGCGCGGGAGGCCTTCAGGCGGTCGTCGCACTGAAAACCCATAGCGGCTAAGGCCTGCCATAGCGGCGGCTCGGCCGGATCAATGAAAATAACTTTTTGCATATAACCTTGAGGGATAAAAGCAGCTCAATGGCGCTGCTTGGGCCGGCATTCAGGCTTTGGGCACTTGCTTTTTGAGCACAATCCAGCCCGGAATACAGGGCCCGGAGTCGGCTACGCCCTGCCAGGGGCCTTCGAGGTAGATGGCATCGCTGCGACGCACGAGTTTGAGCTGCCCCGACTTGTAGCACCACTCCAGTTCTTTGGGTTTTTGGGCGCGCACCAGCCGCTCTTCCTGAAAGTGAAGTACGTCGCCTTCTGCAATGAAGCCCACCAGCTCCATCTCCGCGTAAATATTATCGACCGACACATAGGAACGGCCGGTGACCTGATTGCCGTTAATTTGAAGGTTTATTTCAAAGTAGTAATCGGTGCGGTAGCCACCCGATTTCTGGGTCAGCCGGCCCACCCACTGACCATTGTACAAAGCGGTCTGATGCTGAGCGGCGGCGGGCAACGCCCAGACAGTGATGGCGGCAACCATCCATAAGGCGGTAAAAAAACGTTGCATGCAAACGAAGTTTTTGGTCGGTTAGCACTTATGTATCGTTTGCGCCGGCAGGTTTTGTGCATTAACGCTTGTATCGTTTCCATACCGCCACACACAAAACCCGCTGCCGCATGGTATAATCCTTATGCTTTAACGCCAAAAACGCTGAAAATTGTTTTCCCGTAGTTTCTTACCTGCAATAAATTAGGATGGCCCTCAAAGTCGTGGTTAGGATTGTGCTCCAATACCAGCCAGCCATCGGGCTTGAGCATCCCTCGGGCCAGTATGAGATCGGGTATCTCCGGGATGTTGGGCAGCGGGTAAGGCGGCCCGGCAAAAATGTAGTCGTACTGACCGCCATCGGTGGCAATAAATCGGAATACATCGGCCCTAACGATGCGGATGAGGTCGGTTATACCCAATTGCTCCGCTGTTTTGCGCACGAAATTGACGCAGCCGGGAAATTTATCTACATAAGTCACCTGGGTACAGCCTCTGGAGATAAACTCATAGCTATGGCTGCCTGTACCCCCAAAAAGGTCGAGCACTTTGATTTCCTCAAAGTCGAAGTGGTTGTTGATGATGTTGAACAGGCCCTCCTTGGCAAAGTCGGTAGTGGGGCGGGTGGGCCAGTTGTCGGCAGGCGGACTAAAGCGCCGGCCTTTAAATTTTCCGCCAATAATACGCATACGAAAAACAGGTTGGGCGCTAAGGTTGCATGCGCAACCACTGCGGCGCCAGAAAGAAATGAGGAGGATAAGCCGCCAGTCTCGCGCCCGGCGCGGGCCAGTCGGCCGGATAGGGCATAAACCGCAACCCTTTAAAATAGCGGTACAGGGTGCGGTAAATTTCGGCGTCTTCAGTGAGCTCGCCCATCAGGAAGAAGGGCGTTTGGGCCGGCGAACAGCTTGTTTGTTCAAAAGCCAGCAAGCTAAAATAGAGAAAATCACGAGCCGACTGGCAGGTGTAGGCATTGGTAAACAACAACTGCCCTTCGCGCCAAACGGTCAACCGAATTTCCCTGCCTTGAAACAAGGCCTGTACCAACTCGCCTCCCTCTTGTGTAGCATGGCGGTGCAACGCAGGCAGCAGCACGCCCAGCACATGGCAGTAGGTATGCTTGCTGAAGAGGCGCTGCCACAACTGCGTTAGGGCCTGTGGCAGGGCATACACCAAATAGGCATCCAGCACGGCTATGGCCTCGGCATGTACGTCTGCTCCGGGCGGCAGCTTTGTCAGTTGCTGAAGATAAGCCTCAGGGCGGGTAGGGTCGAAAAGGCGGGCAGGCGTAAGCACAGCCGAGTGGCCGCACCAGGCCACGCGCACACGGGTATAAGGGCCGCGCATACGCTCATCGTCGCCATACCAATTGGCATAAGGGCCATGATCAAACGCCCGCAAAGCCAAGGGTTCTCCTGACGGGGTAAAAACGACGTAGGCGGAGCTTTCTATCCCCGAAAGGATAGCAAGCTCCGCCATTGAAG
>CAYOTJ010000135.1:0-8497 GCA_964406855.1 uncultured Saprospiraceae bacterium | reverse complement strand
TCGTGGTGGGCGACCAGCAGCGTCTGCTCTTCAATTTCACTTTCGATGAGGGCCGGATTGCGCACCACTTCGTCGAGCAGACGCTCTACCATACCCAGCAGTTGGCCTTTGCTCAGGTGGGGGCGCCAGCCATTGGGGGTTGGGCGGGAGAGTTCGGTAAGAACGAGCTCCAGCGCCAGCAGGTATAACTGCTCGACGCCCTGAGGCGGCGCCTCTCCTTCTTTTTGCCAGAATAGCCGCAGGTGCATGGCGGTATGTTCCAGAATGAGCCGGGCCAGTTCCGGCACATAGTCGGGCCTGTTGAAAGAAGTATTTTTGAGTACCTGGCATACCCCGCGGATGATCTGGCGAAAACCATTGTCGCCCTGAATGAGCTGAGGGTGCTCGGCGATGACGCCAAAAGCCGTGCGCGTGAGCCGATCGAGCGTATCGTGGTTGAAGCCCCGGGCCAGATCAATGCGATTGGGGTCGTGCAGGATTTCTTCGAGCAATACCAAACCCGTAGATTTGATGAGTTCGGAGGCTGCGCCGTTGGTGTCAAACCAATCGGATGGCCTGTCTAATACATAATGCCCGGCATTGGCCACAGAACTGCGCAGGATGAGGCGCCCCCACTGTATGGCTTCTTCCTGGCGGGCAGGGTCGAAGTCCCTAAGCCTGGCCGCTAAGTCGGCGCCTATCCCCTGGCCCACGCGAGCGATAAACATTTGTATCTTAGGATCGCCGGAAAGCTGGGGACT
This sequence comes from uncultured Saprospiraceae bacterium, assembly GCA_964406855.1. GTDB lineage: Bacteria > Bacteroidota > Bacteroidia > Chitinophagales > Saprospiraceae > JAUMBM01. The sequence goes on along the minus strand of CAYOTJ010000135.1, from coordinate 7,757 downwards.
GAGGTCGGCTAAAGCCTCGGCAGAAGCGATGAACAGACTGGGCAGGATAGAGGGCGCATATTTTTCCATGGCCTCTTTATCGCTGAAAGGGATCTGGTCGAGGGCTTCCAGGAACTGGTGCATGGCCCGCCCGGAAGCCGACTTCACATTGAGGGCGCCCGGTACCTGGCTAAAATAGTCGATGCCAATTTCTACCAAGGCGCCGGCCATCATGCGCAAGGGCGAAGTGCCCAGCTCTTTGCCTTTGGCATACTGGCGTATGGCCAAGAGGTTAGCCCATTCGTCGGGGTTGAGCCGATTGTCGGAAAAGGCCGTAGCGCCATCCTGGTCTTGGGCCTGGGCGGCAGCCAGGGTCTGGTAATACTCCAGATATTCCTTCTCCTCTTCAGCCGTGAGCATATCATTGGCCCCGAAACCCGCAGACCTCCGGTGGAGTTCCTGAAGCCGATCAAAGAGCGGCAGGAAGCGCGCTCCGCCCCTTTGGGGGTCCTCGTCGGAGAAGTAGGTATCTGCCACTATCGCCGACGAGCCGGCGTCAAAGGCGGGAACCGGCAACATAAGTTTGCTGGACGTGATGCTTTTGGCATAAGCACGTTGGGCGTTTCTGCCCAGCCGTATGGCAGCATTGATGGCAAAGATGATGGCTTGTGCAGCAATAGTAGGCGGCATAGCTGACGTGTGTGTAGTTGTTTTAAGCAAGGGAACCAATACAGAGCCGGCTCCCAATCCCGTGCGGCAATGATACCAAAAATAAATGATCGGGGAAAGCGCTAATGCGTTAAGCGCCTGAAAGTGTAATCGATAAGGGCAAAAAAAAGAGGCAGCGCCACCACAGCACTACCTCAGCCCTAACCAAATAAAACCAAATTATCTTGAGGTCGATTTTTCATCAACCATTCCAAATCAAATTGATGATGCAAAGATAAGGGGTTATTGTAAAAAATACAATTACAAAATCGATAATTTTTTACGATTTCTTTGAACTGCAATGCTAAATTAGCGGGTAATTTTTAAAAAATCGCAGCCCATTCTCAAAACCTGGGGTTGACCCAAAGGCCTGTTTACGTATTTAGACCAAAGGGATGAGGTAAAATGTATGTCGGGGCGCATTGTTGTCAAATAAAATTCCGAAAAGCCTGACGTTTCAAAATTTAGCATTACTTTGCGTGCTAAAGTTTTGAGGCGCAAATGCCCGTGAAAGCTTGCTCATGAGGAGGGTAAAAAAAACTTCGACAGCCCTGCTGTCGGCCATTTTATTTACGATGACCAAAGTTTCCAAGGTTAAAATTTTTGCCCCGGTTGTGGCCCTTTTTTTTGCAACCGGCTTAGTTACACCCCTTGAGGGACAATCTTCCACCTCTGTTGAAGAGGCTGATGCCTTCTATATTCGAGGGTTGTATGATCTTTCCCTTACGCGGGGCGATAGTTATCTTTGGTTAGAATACCTCACACGTCGCATCGGCGGACGGCTGTCGGGATCGCCGGAGGCGGCGGCAGCCGTCACTTACACACGTCAGATGCTCGACACACTGGGGCTCGACCGCGTATGGCTTCAACCATGTATTGTACCCCATTGGGTGAGAGGCGAACCCGAGCAGGTGCGCATCGTCAACTCTGCACAGGTGGGTACCCTTGACCTCCGCGGGTTGGCGCTGGGCAACTCTATTGGCACAGGCCCTGACGGCCTCACGGCAGAGGTGGTGGAAGTTCGCTCGCTCGACGAACTTGAAACGCTGGGCGCCGCCCGGCTCAGCGGCAAGATCGTCTTCTTCAACCGCCCCTTCGACGCCACCCAACTCAATACCTTCTCCGCTTACAGGGGCGCCGTCGATCAGCGGGCCCTGGGCGCCAGCAAAGCTTCGCGCTATGGAGCCGTAGGCGTACTGGTGCGCTCGATGACCAACCGCATCGACGAGTTCCCGCATACCGGCGCCATGCGCTATGACGACGGGGCAAAGCCCATACCGGCCTTAGCCATCAGCACCCTTGACGCCGAGCTGCTAAGCCGGCTGCTACAGCGCGAGGCGGTGCGGGTGTACATGCGCGCCACCTGCGCCACACTGGCGCCCGAACTGTCGTATAACGTCATTGGTGAAATTCGCGGAAGTGAATTTCCCGAAGAGATTATATTGGTAGGCGGCCACCTCGACTCCTGGGACGTAGGCCAGGGCGCACACGACGACGGCACGGGTTGTGTACAGGCCATGCAGGTACTCCAAACGCTGCGCCAGGCAGGCTATCGCCCCCGTCGCACCATCCGCTGCGTGCTCTTCATGAACGAGGAGAATGGCCTGGTGGGCGGCCGGGTATACGCCGACAGCTCCAATGCGGCCCGCGAATACCACCTTGCGGCTATCGAGTCGGATCGGGGCGGATTTACGCCTCGCGGCTTCTCCTGCGAGGGGGATGAAAGCACTGTTGCCGCTTATTTCAAGCGGGTAGGCGAGTGGCTGCCCTTGTTGGAACCCTACGGATTGGGCTTGCGGAGAGGCGGCAGCGGGGCCGATATTTCACCACTGAAATCTCAGAAAGGATTGCTCATAGGCTATGAGCCCGATTCCCAGCGCTACTTCGACTATCACCATGCCGCCAGCGATGTGTTTGAAAGCGTCAACCGTCGGGAACTGGAGCTGGGCGCCGCCGCTATGACGGCCTTAGTGTACCTGATCGATAAATACGGATTATCCACACAATAAAATCACTCAACTATGCTTCCGAATTTTCCTGTACTGCTGTTGGCTGCCCTGATCCCATTGGCAGTAGGCTTTGTCTGGTATTCCGACAAAGTAATGGGGCGCACCTGGATGAAGGTGGCCGAAATGACCGAAGAGAAGATGGCCGGCGCCAATATGGCCGTCGTCTTTGGCGTCACCTACGTATTTAGCCTTATGCTGGCCATGATGCTCAACGCCATCGTCATTCACCAGGGAGGCATATACTCTACGCTGATGAATGAACCAGGCTATGGCCAGGCCGGCTCCGAAGTGGATACCTTTATTAAGGACTTCATGGAGGAATACGGCCAGAACTTCCGTACTTTTAAGCATGGCGCTTTTCACGGCATACTGGCATCGTTTTTTCTGGCGCTGCCTGTCTTAGGCATCAATGCCCTTTTCGAGCGGCGCGGCTGGCGCTATATAGCCATCCATACTGCCTATTGGGCCATCGTCATGGCGCTTATGGGCGGTATTATTTGCGCTTACGCATAATATCAGGCCGTAAAATCGTTTTTACAAGAAAAAAAACGACATGAGGAAAACCGCCTTTCTACTCCTGTTGAGTTTGTGGGCGCTGAGTCCGATGGGCGCCCAGTCGCACTACACCGTGCAACTGGGCGCTTTTATCAATGCCCGCTCTTCCGATTTTGACGCCATCCGGCGCATTGGGTTTGTTTATGCCGAATCCTGGCCCGACAACAGCGGCGTACAAGTTTTTTTGGGCGGCTACGGAACAGCAGAGGAAGCCGAAGCCATAGCTCGCGAAGCGCGTCAGCAAGGCTACGCGAATGCCACTGTGCAAGCACGGGCGTTTAGCGCCGGCCAACCGGCTATCGTCAATCAGATCGCCATCCGCGATATTCACCGCCCCATAGAGTGGGAGCGCTTCCTGGAAGTGGGCAACCTGCTGGCAGTTGTTGAAGGCAATCGCATCCGCATCCTCACCGGCATCTACCCCGGCAACGACGCAGCCCGGGAGGCCCTCAACAGCCTGCGCGCCAAAGGTTATTCCGACGCCTTTACCCGCAGCGTCAGTACCGCCCAACTCATTGCCATTGGTTCCTTTGAGACAGGCGCCAAACAACCGCTGATTCCCATCAATCTGGGCGCCGGCAATGAGCAATCGCCGCCCGCTACTACCGCCCGTTCCGTTACGCCGGCGCCCACTACTCCTGCGCCAACGACGTATGACGCTACCAACTACGATGCAGTGCCGGCAGCTGCCCAACCCCAACCCGCAGTTACGCCCCGGTCGCCCATTGTGCCCGAAGGCAGGCCTGTGGCCGAAAGCAGCCGTTCGGCCACACAACTGCCCAAAATTCGCGGTAATGTAAAGCGGCGTTCCGCCCTCGACCTCCAAACCCTCATGAAATCCGCCGGATATTACCAAAGTTCACTCGACGGCCTCTATGGGTCCGGTACGGCTTCTGCCTATCAGTCGATGCTCAACGGCAATCGGGAACTCAATAAGTACCGGCTATTAGCCCAATACCTGCCGGCGCCCTCCACTACGGGCGTTAGCGACCCCCTGCAGGAAGCCATCAACGACCTCCCCGGAGATGCCGGCGCCGGCGCCATCGTCGACGGTAGCCGTGCGCCCATTGCGCTGGCTTACCAGGCTTACCGCCAGTTTATTTCCGGCGGCCCCAGCGCCCGCGTAAATTCACTGATGAATCAGGCCATTGCCCAGGCTTATGGCAACAAACCGCTCAGCAGCCAACCTCCTTTCGACTATAGGGCCACCTACGCCTACGAATCGCTGGGCCAGTTGGTACTGCACCTTCACTACATCCACCTGGCGCCGGGCAATGCATACGCACTACCTTGCTGGCTGGCTGGCTTGCACCCCGCCGAGGCCGCCAATGCTCGCGAAGCCGTAAAAGATTATGCAGGTGGCAACCTGCTGTTTCAGGCTTGCGACCCCTTCATGGAATGGCCGGAGGTGAAACTCCTGTATACCATTGCCGCTGATCTAAACGACGATCCGGTCTTCGATCCTACCCGCTTGTCATCGGCCGCCAGCACCCGATCTCAACTGTACTTAGCCGACGATCCGCTTACCGATGCCCAACAGGCCGCAACGGAAGTCTGGCGACAAAAACTACTTGACAACCTCAACATCTGGGCGACCCGCGACCCCCTTCATCAGCGCATGGCCACGGCCCTGAAAGCTGCTTTCTTTCAGTCGCAGGTGCGCCTCGAAGACTATTACCTCGATCAGGAATTTAATGCCGAAGAGGCCAAAGGATTGGCTCTGGCTACCCTCCAAACTGTGGTGAACTACCACCTGCGCCGGTTTGCCGAGTAGCCTCGTCGATTCGCCCTTGGTAGTAAAAAGGGGATTTCATGCGTGCATGAAATCCCCTTTGCCTTTAGCCCGGGTTGTGCAAAAACTGCAAACCAGCAAGTTATTCGCCTAATCTTTCCAGTAGGCGGGCCGAAATGCGGATGTAGTCCATCTCCGTAATGATGCCCACCAACTCGCCATCCTGTACCACGGGCAGGCATCCCACTTGCCTTTCACGCATCAACCGCATGGCTTCTACTAAGGTCGCCTGGGGCGAGATGGTCATCGGATCTTTGATCATCACGTCTTTTACCATAATGGGCTGAGTTGTGGAGTCGTTTTCCCCTCCGCCAAATTTGGCGCGGCGCGCATAATGGCGCAGCAGTTGCCGACTCGTCACCAACCCTATTAGACGCCCCTTGTGGTCTTCTACCGGCATATAGCTGATGCGCCGCCAGTCCATAAGGTCGGCCACCAGATCCACGATGTCTTCAGGATGTACCGTAAAAAGATCTGTAACCATAAACTCCTCTACCCGCAGGCCGGAGGGGCGGTATTCTTCAAGATCATGCGCATTGGGCATAGGCCAGGTATGTACCGGTTTATTCTCAGATTGGTTCTTGATGATGCAGGCCGTGAGCACCGAGAGCGCTTCATCGCGGCCCACTTCGCCCTGCAACTTGGTGAAGGCGCGCAACTGCCAGCGGGCGCCATTCATGTGGTGCTTGGCGCGCTCTTCAATAATGCCTAAGTACTTGTCTATATCCGAAGAATCGACGCCCCGGCTGGCTAAGCCTTGTCTTGCCAACGGCAACAGTTCCTTCTCTATGAGGTCGCAGGCCGATATTTTGCGGTCTTTAAACCAGGTAAAGTTAGAGTCGATGCCAAACTTGGCCGCTTTGCCGAAGTTGTCGCGTACGTCCTCCCAACTAATGAGTTTGCGAATATCGTCGGTGTGTTGGGCCATACCCTCCATTGCACCTAACCAAAAAGCCGCGTTGGCCACCGAATCCACTACGGTAGGGCCGCTGGGCAGCACCCGGTTTTCGATGCGCAGGTGGGGTTTGCCGTTAGGACTCACGCCATAGCAGGCGCGGTTCCAGCGGTATACCGTCGAGTTGTGTACTTGTAAGGCCCGCAACCGGGGCGCCTTGCCGCGCTGGATATCCTCCAAGCTGTCTTCTTCAATGTCGGCGCCCAGCAATACCCGGAAGCGGGCGATGTCTTCTTTGTAAATTTCAAGAATCGACCGGTCTAACCAGCCTGTGCCAAAGCTCACCCGCGGGCTGCGCTCACGCATGTGCTCATGGGTAGTACGCACATCCAGCGATTGCTGAAAAAGAGCAATGCGCGTTTCATGCCAGAGCCGCTTGCCAAATACAATAGGCGAATTGGCCCCAATCGCAATGATGGGCGCCGCCAGCGTCTGGGCTATGTTGTACATGGGCACAAACGTATCGGGGGTCACTTGCAAATGCACCTGAAAGCTCGTATTGCAGGCCTCCAGCAGCGGGGAGTTGTGTTTCACCAACAACTCGTCGATCCCCGATAGCCTCAACTCATAAGCCGAGCCTATCAGTTGCTGATTCAGCGCCTCCATAAGCGCGTAATAGCGCTCCTTAGGCGTGAGGTTCTGCATCTCCAGATCAAACTTGCGCAGGGTGGGCAGTATACCCGTAAGGGCTACCTTCGACCCCAACTTAGCCACGTGATTCCGGATGATGCCTAAGCATTCGGCGTTTTCAGCTTCCATCTCGCTCAGACAACTCCCCGTAAAGGTCCGGGGCGTAAGGTTGATCTCTAAGTTAAACTTCGCCAGCTCGGTAGTTATCCAGGGGTGCTTGCCTAATTTTTTCAGCGCTTCCATCGCAATCATAGCCGGCTTGTACGTGTGCGAGTCCACCAGAAACATCTCCTGCTCGGCCCCTATCCGTATGGTATCCGTCTCAAACCAGTCGTTCTCCAGCATATACCTCAACGCCTCTACGTCGCGCAGCAGGTGGCGGATGAAGTTCTGCATCATCGTGCTGTCCGATACCAGGGTTACTTGCTGTTCTCCCATATTCTATTCGATCTATGTCGTGAAAAAGTACAGTTATAGTGGCTACTATCGACACGAAAGATAAAGATTATTCGGTTCAACAAGCATCCTTTGAAATAAAGCGTAAAATTTTTCCTGCCGCGCAATGGCGGCCACCTCCCGGCGTTGTTATACCATGAGGCGCTCACGCGCTGATTGTCAATAGTAAAAGTATTTTACAGCCATGTTATACCGATATCTGCTGCTCGCCGTTGTTTTTGCCACTCTTGCCTGCGGATGCCGCGGCGACCAGGGCGAACGCCTCTTTGCCCTCAATTATCTGCCTCAGGAGTTTATCATCCCTGCCGGTTACAGCCCCTTCCAAGCCCTTGTATTCTCTTACGAAAGCCTCCCCACCAACTACGCCGCCGCCCTTAACGAGAGTAATGTCCCCGAGGTCGACATCAACGCCATCATCCCCAGCTTAGCCCGCATCACCGCCCTCGACAACCTCGATTTCAGCTTCCTCACCGCCGTCTCCATACGCGTATGCCCCACAGGAAACGCCGTATGCACAGAGGCCGATGAAGTCTTTTTCGTCAATGATCTCTATCGCCGCCGCCTCACCCGCCTCGATCTCAACCCCGGCCTCCGCAACGTGCAAACCCTCATGTCAGGCAATCGATTCAAAATGGAAGTCATCTTCTTTTTAGGCGAAACCTCCCCCTACAAC
>CAYOTJ010000134.1:0-8541 GCA_964406855.1 uncultured Saprospiraceae bacterium | reverse complement strand
GGACGGTCCTATGCCCCAAACGCGCGAGCACATCCTGCTGGCACGTCAGGTAGGCGTACCCCGTATTGTGGTTTTTATGAACAAAGCCGACCTCGTGGATGACCCCGAGATGTTGGAGCTGGTTGAAATGGAAGTTCGCGAACTGCTGAGCAGCTACCAATTCGACGGCGACAATACGCCGGTTATTGCAGGCTCTGCCCTGAAAGCCCTGGAAGACGACGCCGAAGGCATAGGTAAGATACAGGAACTTATGGCCGCAGTAGACGATTACATCCCGACGCCTGAGCGTCTGGTAGACCAGCCGTTCCTGATGCCGGTAGAAGACGTATTCTCGATCACGGGTCGCGGTACGGTTGCTACGGGTCGTATTGAGCGCGGTGTAATCAACGTAGGCGACGCCGTTGAAATCATCGGTATGATGAAAGACGACGAGCTTCCGATCAAGTCTACGGTTACGGGTGTGGAAATGTTCCGCAAACTGCTCGACCGCGGCGAAGCCGGCGACAACGCTGGTCTGCTGCTCCGCGGTGTCGACAAAACGCAAATCAAGCGCGGTATGGTAATCTGCAAGCCGGGTTCCGTTAAGCCGCACAAGCACTTCAAGTGCGAGATTTACGTACTGAGCAAAGAAGAAGGCGGCCGTCACACGCCGTTCTTCAATGGCTACCGCCCTCAGTTCTACTTCCGTACCACCGACGTTACGGGCGACGTATCGCTGCCCGCAGGCGTTGAGATGGTAATGCCTGGCGATAACGTATCGCTGGAAGTGAAACTGCTCAACACCATCGCTATGGAAAAAGGTCTCCGTTTCGCTATCCGCGAAGGCGGCCGTACGGTTGGCGCTGGTCAGGTTACGGAAATCATTGCCTAAGCTGAACCAAGCACAATTGGCACAATAAAATGGAGCTCGGAAGTCGAAGAAATTCGACTTCCGGCTTCCAGTTTTACAAACGGGTGTAGTTCAAGGGTAGAATAGCGGTCTCCAAAACCGTTGATGGGAGTTCGAATCTCTCCACCCGTGCAAATAAAATACGATGGAACGTTTACAATTATACATTCGCGAGAGCTACAACGAGTTAGTCCACAAAGTAACGTGGCCGAGCTGGTCGAGCCTCCAGAGCAGCTCAGTGCTGGTTATTGTAGCATCGGTTATTTTTGCGTTGCTCGTATTGGTGATGGACGCCATCTCCAAGTTGTCTACTGATCTTATCTACGGTCTTTAACGGCTAGAAACAGAGTTCAATGTCTGAAGAAAAAAGATGGTATTCCCTGCGGGTTATCAGCGGAAAAGAACGCAAGATAAAGGAGCGCATAGATCTGGAAGTGCAACGCAACGGATGGGATAGCTTTATTTCTCAGGTATTGGTTCCCACTGAAAAGGTTTATAAGATTCGGAATGGCAAAAAAGTTATTTCGGAGCGCAATATTCTTCCGGGTTACATTCTCATAGAGGCTACGCCAAACGGCTTGGTGGGCGATGTGGTTCAAACCATTGCCAATGTTCCCAATGTTATCCACTTTCTTGGCAAAGAGACGCCCATCCCCATGCGTACGGTTGAAGCCAACCGCCTGCTGGGTAAGGTAGACGAATCTCAGGATGCGGGTGAAGCCCTGATAGAACCATTCATTGTAGGAGAAACCGTCAAGATTATCGACGGGCCTTTCAGTGAGTTTGTCGGCGACATTCAGGAGGTTAACGAAGAGAAGAAAAAGCTTAAGGTTATCGTCAAAATTTTTGGCCGCGGCACTGAAGTTGAGCTCAACTTCATGCAGGTTGAAAAAACGGCATAATTATTAACGATTCATTCGGGGGGGCTTTGTCCTGCCGCCTTAGACTCCGTGAGCGGGGTGCTTCCCTAAGGCAGGAGCGATAAAATTTCCCATAATCGGACAGCAATCATCATGGCAAAGGAAATCGAAACGTATATAAAACTCCAGGCGAAAGGCGGCCAGGCAAACCCTGCTCCTCCGATCGGTCCGGCCCTTGGTTCTAAGGGTGTAAACATCATGGAGTTTTGCAAGCGCTTCAATGCTGCTACACAAGAGCAGATGGGTAAGCTGCTGCCGGTGGTTATTACGGTTTACAAAGACAAGTCGTTTGATTTTGTTATCAAAACCGTTCCCGCCGCCATTCAGCTTATGGAAGCCGCCAAGCTTAAAGGTGGCAGCCCCCAGCCCAACCGCAATAAAGTGGGGAAGGTAACCTGGGATCAAATTGAAGCTATCGCCAAAGATAAAATGTCGGACCTCAATTGTTTTACCCCCGAATCAGCTATGCGTATGGTAGCAGGTACGGCTCGCAGTATGGGTATCACTATTGACGGCACGCCTCCTTGGGGCGCCGATGCCAGCAAGGCGGAAGAAAACTAATTAATCATCACTGGTAGGGAGTTCTGGAGGTCGCCTGAAAGGCAAATCCGGAATGTTATCACCTCAAAATGATTTGACATGAGCAAAGTTCCTAAGAAGCGCGCTGCGGTCAATGGCAAAGTAGAATCGCTCAAGCTGTATGACCTTATCGAAGCGATGAAATTGGTGAAGGAAGTCAATACGACTAAATTCGACGCTTCTGTAGACGTTCACGTGCGCCTGGGGGTAGACCCCCGCAAACCGGATCAGGCACTGCGCGGTACGGCATCGCTGCCGCACGGTACGGGTAAGGTAAAGCGCGTATTGGTGTTCTGTACGCCCGACAAAGAAGCTGAGGCCAGGGCTGCCGGCGCCGACCACATTGGTCTTGACGATCTGATCAGCAAAGTTGCTGACGGCTGGACGGACTTCGATGTGGTTATCGCTATGCCGCAGGTAATGGCCAAGGTAGGCCGTCTCGGCCGGGTACTGGGTCCGCGCGGGTTGATGCCTAACCCCAAGACGGGTACGGTAACGCAAGATGTAGGCGCTGCTGTAGAGGATGTGAAAGGCGGTAAAATTGCCTTCCGCGTTGATAAGTACGGCATCGTGCATGCTTCTGTTGGCCGGGTTTCTTTTGCCGCTGAGAAGCTGGTAGAAAACGCCTTTGAACTGCTGCACACACTGCAACGTATGAAGCCGTCTTCAGCCAAGGGCACTTACTTCAAGTCGCTGACAATAGCCAGTACGATGAGCCCGGGCATCAAAGTGGATCCCAAAGTTATTAAGTAAACTTCAAATTCACATCCAGAATGAACAAAGCAGAAAAGACCGCTACGATTGAGGTGTTGAAAGAGAAGTTTTCTAATGTCGACTTCTTCTACCTCACCGATGCATCTACGATGACTGTCGGTCAGATCAATAATTTCCGTCGGTTGTGCTACGAGAAAGGCATCGAGGTTAAGGTTGTGAAAAACTCCCTGCTTCGCAAGGCGCTCGAGACCTTCCCGGAAAGCAGAAACTATACGGCTGTTTTCGAAGCGCTGAAAGGTTCTACGGCAGTTCTGTTTGCACAGGGCGCTGCCAGCGGGCCGGCTAAAACGCTTAAAGAGTTTCGCGACGGCGGTGGGGATCGCCCGCAATTGAAAGGCGCTTACATCGATACGGCTGTATATTTTGGCGACGACCAGCTCGACGCCCTTACCAAGCTCAAGTCGAAAGAAGATTTGCTGGGCGAAGTCATTGGACTCCTCCAGTCGCCGATGTCAAATCTTTTGGGCGCCCTGCAATCTGGCGGCGGCAACATCATGGGGCTGCTCAAGGCGCTGGAAGAGCGCGGCGACAGCAACAATTAATCATCATTTATTGGCTTCCAAGCTGTTATGCGCACGATAGTTTTATCGTCCATCACACTCAAAATTTAAATTACCATGGTTGATCTGAATGCAATGGCCGAACAACTCGTAAACCTGACCGTTAAAGAGGTTAGTGAGTTGGCTACCATACTCGAAGAACAGTACGGCATTAAGCCTGCTGCTGCTGCTGTAGCTGTAGCTGCTGCTCCTGCTGCCGGCGGTGGCGCTGCTGCCGGCCCGGCTGAAAAGACTGAGTTTGACGTAATCCTTGTTTCGGGCGGCGCTGCCAAGCTGCAAGTGGTTAAAGAGGTTAAGAACCTGTTGAACCTTGGCCTGAAAGAAGCCAAAGACCTGGTTGACGGCGCTCCGGCTCCCGTTAAGCAGGGCGTACCGAAAGACGAAGCTGAAGCCATCAAGAAGGCTTTGGAAGAAGCTGGCGCTACGGTAGAACTGAAGTAATCAGCAACTACGAGGGATGGCGAGGCTAAATCGCCCTCCTGATGAACTTACAGGCTTGGCGGGTTGAGTGTTCAATCCGCTAAGCCTATTGTCGTATAAATTACTGGCTATTTAGTTGAACTTTTTCCCTCTGAATGAGGTATTAGTTAATTACGGGTAGCCATTCCGTGCAGGAAGAAGTTATCAGTGCAAAAAATAAACGCTTTTTGCAAATGACGTCAAACGGCAAGTTGCTAAATGCTGAAGAACGCCGCGTAAATTTCGGCAAAATCGCTCTAGCTTCATCTCATCCAGATCTACTGGAAATTCAGTTAAAGTCATTCCAGGAGTTTTTTCAACTCGAAACGACGCCGGAAAACCGGATGAATGAAGGGCTCTATAAGGTATTCCAGGAAAACTTCCCCATTACGGATGCCCGGAATATCTTCGTGCTTGAATTTCTGGATTATTACATTGACCCGCCTCGCTACACCATTGAGGAGTGTATGCAGCGGGGGCTAACCTACAGCGTACCGCTGAAGGCTAAGCTCAAACTTTCATGTAACGACGAAGAGCACGTCGACTTTGAAACCATTGTACAGGATGTATTTCTGGGCAATATCCCCTATATGACGCCTAAGGGCACCTTTGTGATCAATGGAGCCGAGCGCGTCATCGTATCGCAATTGCACCGTTCGCCGGGGGTATTCTTTGGACAGACATTCCACCCCAATGGGACAAAGATTTATTCTGCCCGCGTAATCCCATTTAAAGGGGCGTGGATGGAATTTGCCACCGACATCAATACGGTGATGTATGCCTACATTGACCGTAAAAAGAAATTTCCGGTAACCACGCTGTTGCGTGCTATTGGTTATGACACCGACAAGGCTATTCTGGACATCTTCGACCTGGCCGATGAAGTACCTGCTACCCGCGAGGCGCTTGAGAATGCTTTGGGGCGCAAACTCGCGGCCAGGGTGCTCCGCTCCTGGACGGAGGACTTTGTAGATGAGGATACCGGTGAAGTGGTAACCATTGAGCGGAATGAGATCATTCTTGAGCGGGATGTTGTTCTTGACGAAGATAACATTGAGCTGATTCTCAACGCTAACATGGACATGGTCATCCTGCAAAAGGATGACATAGAACTGGATTATTCAATCATTTACAATACACTGCAAAAGGACCCCTCCAGTTCGGAGATGGAAGCTGTGCAGTATATCTACCGCCAACTGCGTGGCGCTGAGCCGCCAGACGACGAGACGGCCCGCGGCATTATTGAGAAGTTGTTCTTCTCTGATAAGCGCTACAACTTAGGGGAGGTAGGCCGCTATAAGATCAACAAGAAGCTGGATCTTCAAACCGACGACGAGGTATTGGTACTTACGAAGGAAGATATCATCTCCATTGTGAAGTATCTGGTAGCGTTGATGAACTCCAAAGCGGAGATTGACGACATCGACCACTTGAGCAACCGTCGTGTCCGTTCGGTAGGCGAGCAGCTTTACGCTCAGTTTGGGGTAGGTCTGGCCCGTATGGCGCGCACCATCCGCGAGCGCATGAATGTGCGCGACAACGAGGTGTTTACGCCCATCGACTTGATCAACGCCCGGACACTGTCAAGCGTAATCAACTCGTTTTTTGGTACCAGCCAGTTGTCTCAATTTCTTGACCAGACCAACCCGCTGTCAGAGATTACCCACAAACGTCGTATTTCGGCACTGGGCCCCGGCGGTCTTTCCCGCGAGCGCGCAGGCTTTGAAGTTCGCGACGTTCACTATTCCCACTATGGTCGTCTGTGCACCATTGAGACGCCGGAAGGCCCCAACATTGGTCTGATTTCGACGCTTTGCGTGCATGCCAAGATCAATAAGATGGGCTTTCTGGAAACGCCCTACCGCAAAGTGGAAAGTGGCCGGGTAGTGATGGAAGGAGACCCCATCTACCTGTCGGCAGAAGGCGAAGACCATAAAAAAATCGCTCAGGCCAATGCTAAAATTGATATTGGCGGTAATTTCCTTCGCGATCGTGTAAAATCGAGGGAGCATGGCGACTTCCCGGTTTTGACGCCGGAAGAGCTGGAATATATGGATGTAGCGCCCAATCAGATCGTAGGCGTTTCGGCTTCGTTGATTCCGTTTCTGGAAAACGACGACGCCAACCGCGCTTTGATGGGTTCAAACATGCAACGCCAGGCGGTGCCCCTCATCCGGCCCAATTCGCCTATTGTAGGTACGGGTCTGGAGGGCAAAGTAGCCCGCGACTCGCGCATGCTTATTAATGCTGAAGGCGATGGCGTAGTAGAGTATGTGGATGCGAATGAAATTGTCATCCGCTACGACCGGACAGAGGAGGAGCAGTTGGTTTCTTTTGAAGATAACCGGCGTACTTATCAGCTCACCAAATTCCTGCGTACCAACCAAGGCACCTGTATCAACCTGCGTCCGATTGTACGCCGGGGTATGCGGGTGGTTAAGGGGCAAATTCTTTGCGACGGTTACGCCACTCAGGATGGAGAGCTTGCGCTGGGTCAAAACCTGAAGGTGGCATTCATGCCCTGGAAAGGTTATAATTTTGAAGACGCCATTGTGATTTCGGAGCGCGTAGTGCGCGAAGACATCTTTAGCTCCCTGCATATTGAGCACTTTGAACTTGATGTACGGGATACTAAATTAGGTGAAGAAGAACTCACTAACGACATCCCCAACGTAAGCGAGGACGCTACCAAAGACCTCGACGAAAACGGCATCATCCGCATTGGCGCCTGGGTACGCGAAGGCGATATCCTGATTGGTAAAATTACGCCCAAGGGCGAAAGCGATCCAACGCCGGAAGAGAAGCTGCTGCGCGCCATCTTTGGCGACAAGGCAGGCGATGTTAAAGATGCGTCGCTCAAAGCGCCGCCGTCTACATCGGGCGTTGTTATTGATAAGCAGCTTTTTGCAAGGGCTAAAAAAGACCAAAAGCAAAAAGAGCAGGAAAAAGTACAGCTCACCAAGTTGGACGATCAGCATAAGATTGCCCTCAATGAGTTGAAGACCATCCTGATCGATAAGCTGGGTTCTTTGGTGAAGAACAAGACCTGCCAGGGTATCCGCACCATCTATGGGGAGCCGCTGGCGCCCAAGGGCGAGCGCTTCACAACGGCTATGCTTCGCGACTTAGATTACTCGACGGTAGACTATACCAACTGGACGGAAGACGCCCCGATCAATGACCTGATTTCGCGGTTGTTGCACAACTACAGCATCAAGGTCAACGAGGAAGTAGGCCGCTATAAGCGCGAGAAATTTAACATCTCGATAGGCGACGAGCTGCCTGCCGGCGTACTCAAGCTGGCGAAGGTCTACATGGCTAAGAAGCGCAAGCTCCGCGTGGGCGATAAGCTCGCCGGGCGGCACGGCAACAAAGGTATCGTTTCCAGGATTGTGCGTATTGAAGATATGCCTTTCTTAGAAGACGGCGCCGCTGTTGACATTGTACTGAACCCGCTGGGCGTACCCTCGCGGATGAACCTGGGGCAAATTTTTGAAACCGTACTGGGTTGGGCCGGTGAAAAATTGGGCGTAAAATTTGCGACGCCTATTTTCGATGGCGCTACCAGAGAGGAAATCGAAGAGCACATCCAGAAAGCCAATCTGCCAAGCCTTGGCCAGACTTACCTGCACGATGGCGAAACGGGCGACCGTTTCCACCAGCAGGCAACGGTGGGCGTTATTTACATGCTTAAATTGTCGCACATGGTCGACGATAAAATGCATGCCCGTTCCATTGGTCCTTACTCGCTTATTACACAGCAGCCGCTGGGTGGTAAGGCGCAGTTTGGCGGTCAGCGCTTTGGTGAGATGGAAGTATGGGCGCTCGAAGCTTTTGGCGCGTCCAACATCCTGCAGGAGTTGCTTACGATCAAATCGGACGACATCAACGGCCGGGCCAAGGCATACGAGGCCATCGTCAAGGGCGACAACTTGCCCGAGCCGAATATACCGGAGTCGTTCAATGTATTGATCCATGAACTCCGCGGTCTGGCTCTCGATGTTAAATTTGAGTAGCCCAGGCAGGCGCCAAACAGGAACTTTAAGCAATCAACCTTTTAAAAGCAGCATATATGCCTTTTAAAAAGAAAGCCCAATCTCAGATTCGTCAAGACTTCGACAGCATAACGATCAGTTTAGCGTCGCCTGACGATATTCTGGAGCGCTCTTATGGCGAAGTGCTTAAGCCGGAAACCATCAACTACCGCTCGTATAAGCCCGAGCGCGATGGTTTGTTCTGCGAGCGCATTTTTGGTCCGGTAAAAGACTACGAATGCTTGTGCGGCAAGTACAAGCGCATCCGTTACAAAGGAATCGGTTGTGACCGTTGCGGCGTAGAAGTAACGGAAAAAAAGGTTCGT
>CAYOTJ010000133.1:581-8543 GCA_964406855.1 uncultured Saprospiraceae bacterium | reverse complement strand
CGTATGGCCGAATGGCGCGACCTGTATTAGCCGTCTTTGTTTACATTTGTAAGGACAACACCAGACAATGTTATGGCAATAAATACGCTACAACGACGCATATTAGCCCTGCACCTGCTCTTTTGGTGCGTGTATCTGTCGTTCTTTTTATACCAGATCAGCTTCCGCCCCTTTGGCCCCGAACGCTCAGCCGGCGAGCTTGCACTTGATGCCGGTTTCCACATGCTCACGCTCATGGCGGCGGCTTACCTCAACTACTTTTACTTTTTCCCGCGTTTTCTGGCCCATCGCAATGTTGTTCGTTATTTACTGGAGTTTGCGCTACCCTTCATGGCCATCGTAGCCATCACCATTGTCGGCAAACGCTACATTGTTCTTGAACATCGGGAGGCTTTTAAGTTTATGTATCAAGCCCGGTTCGCTGTTTTTATCATCATGAATACCCTCACGGTAGTCGCGTTTGTAGCCATGCTCAAGTTTGTGGAGGTATGGCTCGAACTCGACGCCCGCCGCAAAGAATTGGAAAACGAAAAGCTCACAGCTGAGCTTCGCTTCCTGAAAGCCCAGATCAACCCGCACTTCCTCTTCAACACCCTCAACAACCTCTATTATTTGGCTTTCACCCAATCGCCCAATACCCCTGAAGTAGTAGCCAAACTCGCCCAGATGATGCGCTATATGATCTATGACTCCAACCACCCCACAGTATCCTTAGGCAAAGAAATTGAATACATGGAGAACTACATCAGCCTCGAACAACTGCGCCTCAACGAGCCCGTTCCCATTCATCTGCATGTAGCCGAATCGGCTGATGTACAAAGCATACAAGTAGCGCCGCTCATCCTCATAACCTTCCTCGAAAATGCCTTCAAGCATGGCGTAAGCCATCACAACCCCGATGCCTGGATCGAAGGCCATTTAGAAGTAATTGGGCATACGCTCGTCTTTACCCTCGAAAACAGCCTCGTCAATGATGCCGCCCCGGTCTATCCTCAGGAACAATCCGGCATTGGTCTCCAAAACGTGCGTCGGCGGCTGGAGCTCAGCTACCCCGACCGTTATCAATTGATCGTCTCACAGCAGCCCGACCGCTACCAGGTGAAGCTGTCCATCCAACTATGATATGAACCCACTGACCTGCCTCATCGTCGACGACGAACCCCTGGCCCGCAACCTGCTCACCGAGTACGTCCGTAAGACCCCCTTTCTCAAATTGGAAAAAGCCTGCTCCAGCCCCCTCGAAGCCATAGAAATCCTCCACCGTCAGCCGCCGGATATCCTCTTCCTCGACGTACAAATGCCGGAAATAACCGGCATTGGCCTGCTGAAATCCCTGTCTGTAAAGCCTTACGTCATCCTTACTACTGCTTACTCTGAATATGCGTTGGAAGGTTATGAATTAGACGTAATGGATTATCTCCTCAAGCCCATTACCTTCGAGCGCTTCCTCAAAGCCGCCGAGCGGGCCCTCAGTAGGAAAAGACCCGCAGCCGCAGAGCCGACAGCGGCCGCAGAGCCGGCTGCCGTTGCCGCATCCGAGGCCCGCGCCGATTACATCTTTGTCAAAGACGGCCTTTCCCTTGTTAAAGTCCGGTTGGCCGACATTCTCTACGTTGAAGGAATGAAAGACTATGTAGCCATACACACCCCCGTTAAGAAGGTCGTCACCCTGCTGCGCCTCAAAAACTTGGAACAAATGCTGCCTGCCGACCGCTTTGCCCGCATCCATCACTCTTATATCGTAGCCTTCGACTGGATCGAAGCGGTGCATAAGGAATGGGTACAGGTAGGCAAAGCGCAACTGCCCATCAGCGCCACCTATCAGAAGCCTTTCCGCGATTTTATTGATGGGAAGACGATGAGTTAGGAACCACCGGATAGGGGAACGGCGGGCGGGCCTTTTCAGGCGCCGGCTAAGGGTAACATCAATTGGAGAGGGATGTAACGGAAAATTGGCTGAGCACAAATCGGGAAGGGATACTCAGCGCCTCTAAGTCGTTGAGATCGCCCTGAAATACATTGAGATCAACCGGGCCGTTGATGCCCGCTATGCGGCCCCGGTTGCCGTATTGCCAAAACTGCCACTGACTGCCACAGGCCAAGGTGGGCTCGCGCCAGGCGTAGCGGGCAATCCAGAGCGGGTACTCCTCAAAGCGACCTGCCAGATGCTTGTTGTAAAACTTAAGGCTGGTATAAATGATGGGCTTGATGCCATATCGGATTTCAATGAGGAAGAGCCACGTTTTTAACTCCACCAACAATGTCGGCGTAGCTAAGCCGTCGAGCACTTCAATGTCGAGCACGGGAGGTAAATCGCCCGGCGAAAGCTCCACCCAACTCATAAAGTTGTGCGCCTGCACATCGGCGGGCACCGACGGCCGGTAAAAATGATAGGCGCCTCTGCGTATGCCGTTGCGCTTGAGCTCCCTCCAGTTGTAGCAAAACAAGCTGTCGGCATGGGTGGCGCCTTCGGTGGCCTTTACAAAAGCAAACTGGATGTTTTCAGCCGCAACAGCGTCCCACTGTATGCGCGCCTGGTGATGGGAAACGTCAATGCCCTGCACGGCGTAATCGGTCCGGCGTTCCGTGTCGGAATCGCAGGCCCAGAACGCTAACGCTAAGGACAATATGAAGAAAATGCGTTTACCCATTTTAGCAAAAAAATGCGATCTTTAATTTTGTCTCATCAGCTCAAAGCCACCTTCTCTATTCATACGCTAAGATAAACCAAAAAGATTCAATTGACGGCGGTATTTTATCACATTAATATTTCGGTAACGTCGGGGGGCCGACAAGACGGGGCTTCGCTACACCATACCGCGCCGGCGCAGCATCGGATAAGCAAAAACCGCCACAATGATGATGCCGCAGCCCAGGTAAAAGCCGGGGTTTAGCTCTTGCCCGTCGTTGAGCAACAGCCAGGCCAATACAATGCCGTATACGGGCTCCAGATTGATGGTAAGGGTAGACGCAAAAGCAGAGATGTGTTGCAGGGCCCGCACAGATAAAACATAAGCTAAGTTGGTACACAGCCAGGCCAATACGAGCAGGTACGCCCAGTCGGCCATGCGGGGAGGCCAAAAAGCCCCGATCTCATAACCCAACAAGGCCATTGCAGCCAATACAATACTGAGGAATACCCAGGCGCTGAATAGCTCAATGAACGTAATTTGCATCGGAGAGGCCTTGGCCACTAAGCGTTTGTTGAAAGCCGTAAAGACCGACACCAACAGGGCGCTCAGTAGGCCCACCCCTATGCCGCCCAGCATAGAGACATCTACGCTATTGACCACCAGCACCATACCGGGTATGATGAGCAGCCCCAAAGCCAGTTCGTATATCCTGAACTTTCTCCCTACAATGAAGGGCTCCAACAGCGATGTCATAAAGGAAGTGGTGGCTAAGCAGATGAGTGCCACCGAGGCATTGGCCAACTTTATGGCGCCATAAAAAGTAAGCCAGTGCAACGCCACCAATACCCCTATGCCGGCATAACGCCATAGCAGTAGCCGGGGCATTGTCTTCCACAAAGCGACGGGATCAACCCAGGGCGCCATGCTGCCACTGGTGACGAGCACCCGCCACCACACCAGTAAAAGAGCCGAAAGCTGGATGAGATCGCCCAGAATAGCCGTAAATCCAAAGAGAAATACAGCAAGGTGCAGTTCCATGTAAGCCCTCTTTTCTTCCGGCGCCATGATTATTACGTTGGTTTATCCTTAGTTTATTTCCGGGTTGCCCTCAATTTGCCCCACAAAGGAAAGAAAAAGCACCGCTATAAAATGCCGGCCGCGTACAACTTTCTCGGCCTTTCAGCATTTATCTTTAGCGTGTTTTGCGCGAAAGCATCATTTTTTAAGTTTTAAATACCGAATCATGTCAGTACAAGTTGGTGAAAAAGCGCCTGCTTTCACGTTGTTTTCTTCCGACAAACAGGAGGTATCCCTGGCCGATCTGCAAGGGCAGAACGTCGTATTGTTGTTTTTCCCGTTGGCTTTTACAGGCGTATGTACGACCGAGTTGTGCAGCGTTCGCGATAATATGGCCGTATATGGCAACCTCAATGCTCAGGTGCTGGCCATTTCCGTCGATTCTCTATTTACGCTCGACCGCTTCAAGCAAGAGCAAAGCTTCAATTTCCCGCTACTGTCCGATTTCAACCGCGAAGTATCGCGCAGCTATGGAGCCTTATACGAAAATTTCGCATTCGGCATGAGGGGCGTATCCAAACGCTCGGCATTTGTAATAGACCGGGAGGGCGTAGTTCGCTATGCCGAAGTCTTGGAATCTGCCGGAGATTTGCCTAACTTTGCCGCGATTCAGGAAACATTGTCGCAGCTCAACTAAACCTGGCTGCGACCCTAAACTAAGCATCATGTCGCTGGCCAGTTTGCCTAAACCGTGGGAAGACGAAGAAGTCCTCGTGGAAGACGAAGTTGACTCCGGCGCCGGCGAATCCGCTCGCCTGCTGGTTTACAACGACGATCACAATACCTTTGACTGGGTCATTCAATGTTTCATGGACGTACTCAACCATACGCTTGAGCAGTCCGAGCAATTGGCCCTGATCATCCATACCAAGGGCAAAGCCACGGTGAAGGAAGCCCCCAAGCGCGAGCTGCGCCCTAAAAAAGATGCCTTAGTCGATCGCGGCCTGTCGGCCGTTATCGAAGGCGGCGACGATTGATACATCGCCGGCAGGCGGGCTGCCGCCTGCCGGCTACCTCAACCCAATACGGCTTATTTATGCCCCTCTTCTGGCTCACCGATGATCCGCTGGCATTCCCCCCCGGCTCTTTAGCCACCCCGGAGGGCATCTTAGCCGTAGGCGGCGACCTGTCGACGCGGCGATTGCTGGAAGTTTACGCCCGGGGCAGCTTCCCCTGGTACAACGAAGGCGATCCCATTCTGTGGTGGTGCCCCGATCCGCGCTTTGTACTTTTCCCCAATGAGCTCAAGGTGAGCAAAAGTATGAGGCCTTATTTCAATCAGCAAAAATTTACGGTCACACTTGACACCTGCTTTGCCGAAGTAATTGGCAATTGCCGCCAGGTCGGGCGCCGCGGGCAGGGCGGCACCTGGATCAACGACGACATAGTAGCTTCTTTTACCGAGCTGCACGAAATGGGTTTTGCACACTCGGTGGAAGTATGGCAGGACGGGCGCTTGGCGGGAGGGCTTTACGGCATAGGCCTCGGCAAGGTTTTTTTTGGCGAGTCGATGTTTGCCCTGGCCCCCAATGCATCCAAATTTGGCTTTATCACACTGGTGCGCCATCTCGAAGCCCGGGGTTACGCACTCATCGACTGCCAGCAGGAAACCCAGCACTTAGCCAGCTTAGGCGCCCGCGCCATCCCGCGCGATGAATTTCTGAAGCTGCTCCACGAACTCAAAACCTCGCGCTACCACACCACGCCAGGCAAGTGGTCTTTGCAACCACCCTCCCTATAAGATAGAATGCTGGATAAACGGCGCCAATTCAGGGTAGTCAGTGGTGTAGTGCAGCCCGCGGCTCTCGCGCCGCATACTGGCCGAGCGCGTAATGAGGTAACCTATGGTGATGAGGTTGCGCAATTCGCAAAGCTGGGGCGAAAGCGTCGTATGGTTGTATAGCTCCTCGGTTTCGGTATGGAGCAGGTGAAGGCGGTCCTGGGCGCGTTGCAGGCGCACGTTGGAGCGTACAATGCCCACATAGCTGCTCATTACCTCTTTGAGCTCTTTCAAACTCTGGGTGATGAGTACCATTTCCTTGGGCTCAGTGGTACCGGCCGCATCCCAGGCCGGAATAGCCTCCTCAAAGTGAATGCCATCAATGGCGGCTACAATGTCTGCCGCAATGCGGTGGCCAAATACCAAGGCTTCGAGCAGGCTGTTGGAGGCCAGCCGGTTGGCGCCATGCAGCCCCGTACTGGTGCACTCCCCGCAGGCATACAAACGGTTGATGCTGCTGTGGCCGATTTCGTCTACTTTAATGCCTCCGCACATGTAGTGGCAGGCGGGCGCCACGGGTATCATCTGGGCCATGGGGTCAATGCCTATGCTTTTGCACTTCTCGTAGATGGTGGGGAAATGCGCCACAAAAGCCTCTTGTTCGAGGTGGCGACAGTCGAGCCACATACACTCCTCTCCCGTGATTTTCATCTCGTTGTCGATGGCGCGGGCTACTATGTCACGGGGCGCTAAGCTGAGTCGCGGGTCGTATTTGTGCATAAACTCCTGGCCGTCGCGGGTCTTCAGTATGCCGCCAAAACCGCGAACGGCCTCTGAAACCAAAAACACCGGATTGTCGCCGTTGGGGTTGTAGAGGGCCGTGGGGTGAAACTGCACAAATTCCATATTCTCGATATGCCCCTTGGCTCTGTATATCATGGCAATGCCGTCGCCGGAGGCAATAACGGGGTTGGTAGTAGCCCGGTATACCTGCCCTGCGCCGCCGGTGGCCACCACCGTGATCCGGGCCAGTATGGTATCTATCTGGCGGGTTTCTTTGTTGAGGGCATAGGCCCCATAACATTCAATACCCGGTGTGAGCCGGGTAATGTTGTAGCCCAAGTGATGCTGGGTGATGAGGTCTACGGCAAAAAAGTGTTCATGGATGTGGATATTGGGCAACTGCTCAACCCGGGCCAACAGGGCGCGCTGCATTTCCCAGCCCGTTAGGTCTTTGTAGTGCAATATCCGGTTTTCGGAATGCCCCCCTTCCCGACCCAGGTCGTACTGCTCCGATGGTTTTTTATCAAAGCGGGCGCCCCACTCAATGATTTCGCGCACCCGCTCGGGGCCTTCTTCTACCACAATTTCCACAATGGCTTCCCGGCACAGCCCGTCGCCGGCGTCGAGGGTATCGGCGATGTGCTTTTCGTAGGAATCGACGGCTTTATCCCAAACCGCCGCCACGCCCCCCTGGGCATAGCGCGTATTACTCTCGCCCTCATGGGTTTTGGTGAGCACGTCGATGCGCAGGTCGGGGCGGGCTTCCGCTATTTTGATAGCGGTACTCAAGCCGCCAATACCTGCGCCAATGATCAGCACATCTGTTTTTTGCATCTTAGTTTTTACTTTAAACTAAGCTAATAATGTTTTTTCTAACCGCAATATTCAGCAAAAAAATGCAGAGATTTGCCCATATTATGAAAATTGCGGTAAACGCTCGTTTTTTGCTGCCCGACAAGTTAGAGGGCATAGGCTTCTTCACCCAGGAGGTGGTGCGCCGTTTGGTTGCGCGCCGCCCGGATGATGAATTTCTGTTGCTCTTCGACCGGCCTTTCGATTCGCGCTTTATTTTTGGCCCCAATGTACAGGCCGTTGTAGCGCCTCCTCAGGCACGGCATCCCCTGCTTTGGTTGGCCTGGTTTGAGCTCAGTGTGCCCCTGGCGCTGGCCCGCTGGCGGCCCGATGTTTTTTTCAGCCCCGACGGCTACTGCTCGCTGGCAGCCCGCACCCCCACCCTGATGGTCACCCACGACGTGGCTCACCTGCACTATCCCGATCAGATCCCCTTTGCTGCCCGGCACTACTACAACTTTTTTGTGCCCCGCTATCTGCGCCGGGCCGATCACGTGGCTACGGTGTCTGCATTTAGCAAAGCCGACATCATCGCGCACTATGGGCTTCCGGCC
This sequence comes from uncultured Saprospiraceae bacterium, assembly GCA_964406855.1. Taxonomy (GTDB): domain Bacteria; phylum Bacteroidota; class Bacteroidia; order Chitinophagales; family Saprospiraceae; genus JAUMBM01. Next base: position 924 of record CAYOTJ010000133.1, on the reverse strand, counting down.
GAAAAGATTAGCGTTGCGCCCAATGGCGTCAGGCCCGGTTTCAGGCCTATGTCTGCCGCCGAAAAGCAGGCCGTAAGGGCTCGCTATGCCCAGGGCGAGGCTTATTTTTTTTATGTGGGCGCCGTTCATCCCCGCAAAAACTTAGCGCGGCTCATCGCTGCTTTCGACCGGTTTCGGCAGCAAAGCGGGGCGCCGGTGCGGCTGCTCATTGCCGGCAGGATGGCCTGGCAAACCGGCGCCATACGGGAAGCATGGGAAGCAGCCCGGCATCAGGACGCCATCGCCTTTCTGGGGTATGTACCCGAGGAAGAGCTACCCGGCCTGGTAGGCAGCGCCCTGGCCC
>CAYOTJ010000133.1:0-571 GCA_964406855.1 uncultured Saprospiraceae bacterium | reverse complement strand
GGCCCTTACCTATGTGTCGCTGTTTGAAGGCTTTGGGGTGCCCCTGCTCGAAGCCATGCACGCCGAAACGCCCATCATCAGCTCGCAGGCAGCTTCTATGCCGGAGGTCGCCGGCGATGCGGCCCTGCTGGCAAACCCCGAAAATGTAGCAGAAATTGCAGCCGCCATGCAAAGGTTGTATACCGACGAGGCATTGCGGCAACAACTTATAATGCGGGGCCGCGAGCAGCGCAACCGCTTCAACTGGGAAGATGCAACCACTGCCATAGAAACTGCGCTAATGGCATTGCGATAGCCATTGCCCGCCGGGATTGTTTTTTTGGGGGGCCGCCGCATATCATTTTATTCCTTATAGCGCCACGGGCGGCGCCGGGCTGTCCGTTCTTATACCCGCCTTTATACCTTTTACGCTGCGCTATGCCGCAGGTCGGGGCGGGTATACCACTACCATCCCTGCCCCGGACGCATACCGGTGTTGAGCGGAAAGGGGGGGGCGCCCTCATAGCGCCCTCCAAGCCCATGCGGCAGTATGCTAAGTGTAAAACTCTCACGCCGGGGCGAATCCCATCCC
>CAYOTJ010000132.1:4365-8553 GCA_964406855.1 uncultured Saprospiraceae bacterium | reverse complement strand
ATCAATGGCTCAGGGGGGTGGCCGCTCAATTGCTTCCTGCTGCCCGACCGCCGGCCTTATTACGCAGCTACCTACTACCCGCCCCAACCTGCCTACAACCGCCCCTCCTGGTCGCAGGTACTCAACCACATGTCGAAAGCATTCCACGAACAGCCCGACGAGGTAGAAAGCCAGGCCGCCTCTCTTATGAGTATGATCAACAGGGCCGACCAAACCTTCGCTCAGCCCGACTCCAGGCTGACCTCGCCCGATGGCAACCGCCTTCATCCCGTAGCTGCTCAGAACATCTACCATACCCTCGCCCAGCGTTTCGATCACGAACACGGCGGCTTTGGCGGCGCCCCTAAGTTTCCGGGCGCCATGTCGCTGAGCTATCTGCTCGATTACCACTACTATGCCCGCCAGCCCGAGGCGCTAAGTCACGTTCACTTTTCCTTAGCAGCCATGATCCGGGGCGGTATCTACGATCAGTTGGGCGGAGGCTTCGCCCGCTACGCTACCGACAAAGCCTGGCTCATTCCCCACTTCGAGAAGATGCTCTACGATAACGCTCTCCTCGTGCAACTCATCAGCAAAATACACCGCTACGACCCCCGGCCGGCATACGAACAAACCCTGCACGAAACCCTCGATTTTATAAACCGCGAACTCACCGCCCCCGACGGCGGCTTCTACTCGGCCCTCGATGCCGACTCAGAAGGGGTAGAGGGCAAATACTACGTCTGGGATCAGGCCGAAATCGAAGACATCCTTCAAGACGATGCGGCTCTATTCAATTATATATATGGCGTGCGTTGGGATGGCAACTGGGAAGAGGTCAATATATTATGGCGTGAACATACCGCCGACGAAGCCGCCGCCCGGTTCAACCTCAAACCCGGAGATGTAGAACCCCGATTGGCCAAGTTGCGCCAGGTACTCCTCCGCCGAAGAGCCGAACGCATACGCCCCGGTCTCGACGACAAACTCCTCCTCGATTGGAATGCGCTCATGGTATCGGCCTATGCTCAGGCTTATCTGGCCACCGGAAAAGAGGCGTACCGGCAGGTAGCCGTTCAGCAATTAGCATTCCTGTGCCGGGCATTCGCCCACCCCGACGGAGGGCTGTATCACACCTGTAAAGGAGGCGTCGCCCGTTATCACGCCTTCCTCGACGACTACGCCTTCCTAATTGAAGCCCTGCTCGACGTATACGCCATTACCTTCGATTCTCGTTATTTAGACCAGTCGGCGACATTTGCCACATACGTTCTGGCCCATTTCCTTGACAATTCCGATGGATTGTTTTATTTTACCGACGATAATCAGCCCGATGTGCTGGCGCGCCGAAAGGAGCTCTATGATAGCGCCACCCCTTCCGGCAACGCAACCATGGCCCACAATCTGCTGCGACTGGCGGCCCTCCTCGGAAAACCCGAATGGGAACAAACCGCCGACCGTATGCTGCAAACCATGGCCGACGCCGTCGAGCGATACCCGGCATCTTTCTCCCGCTGGGCCCAGGCGCTGCTCTATCGGGCTTATCCGGGCAGGGAGGTAGCCATAGTGGGTGACGCCGCGCTTGAAATGGCGCGCCACTGGCAAACCCGGTATCTACCCAACATAGCCTTAATGGCATCTGTTGCGGGGGCGGAAGGTTACCCTTTGCTGGCCGGCCGCCGAACCAATACCGGGAAAACCCTGATCTACGTTTGCCGGCAATACGCCTGCCAATTACCGGTCGATTCAGTAGAAGAAGCCTGGAACTTAGCCTGAAAGTTTGGAGAACCATAAACGCCTGTTGACACCATTTATTCATGCTGTAAACACATCCCTGTGGTCGCACTGATTTTTACCTTTATGTTGCTCGCTGTTGCTACCAACAGTTACGCCCAGCAGCCGGCCCAATACTCTCTGTATATGTTGGATCCATTGCGATGGAATCCTGCCTATGCCGGGCTCGATCACAGCCTGAGTGTCACGGGGCTTTACCGCAAGCAGTGGGCAGGCCTCGACGGCAGCCCAACGGGCCAGAGCTTTAGCGCCCACCTTCCCATCTATGCCACAAGGGGCGGCTTTGGCCTCCAGGTACAAAACGATGCCCTTGGCGCCAATCGGCGCACCTCCGGCCAACTCAATTACAACTACCAACGGGAAGCAGGGGAGGGGATACTTTCCATAGGCGCCGGCCTGGGCTTAGTACAGTGGCGCCTCGATGGCAACCGGCTGCGTACGCCTCAGGGGCGCTATGAAGAGCCCGGCGTCTTCGATCACGAAGATGCCATCCTGCCCATCAGCACCGAAACAGGAAGTCTCGTTACCCTCTCCGCCGGCGCTTATTACCAGAGTGAACGCTTTTTTATGGGCGTCAGCGCCGATAACTTAAACAGCCCCTCCGTAACGCTGGGCCTGTATACTTATCAGCTCGCCAGAGCTTATTACGCCTCGGCTGGTATGCGTTTTGAACTCACTTCCAACTGGCTGTTGGAACCCTCCGTTTGGGTTCGTTCAGATATTGTACAAACACAGACAGATATTTCTTTGCTGATTCGATATAATAATACTATTTTTGCCGGACCTTCGTTTAGGGGATATAGCCGGGAAACGGCAGATGCCGTTGCCGCTATTGTTGGGCTTAAAGTCAATGAACAATTGTCTGTCGCTTATGCTTACGACATTCCCCTGTCGGCACTGCGATCGGTCCACAATGGCTCCCACGAGTTGGGCGTGCAATACAACCTCAATAAACGAATCGGCGCCGGTCGCCTGCCGGGTATTATTTATCACCCCAGGGCGCGTCGCTAATTAGGTTTATCCCTGTACTACTCTTGGCCATCTGTGGAAATGGCCTTCTTAACCCAAACTGCTTGCTTTCAAGTTGGCCTCAATCGCCATTCCACAGGCGTATGTGTTAAACTTTTGGTTTAACCGTAATTTTCTTTTGCTGTAATTTGCAAACAGTATATATTTACGTTCGCTTTGAAAAACTGTCATCATTCTGAAGGAAAACTCGGGTGTTAACATGAAAAGACTATCCAAAGTTTCACTAGCGTTGCTAGTGTTGGTGCTGGCCGCGTGCGGCCGCCAGGAGAATGGCCAGCTAGTCGGTGTATTGGACCGCCCAGCCTGGAAAGGTATCAATCCCTACGGGATGGTATACATCCCCTCCGGTACGCTCCACATCGGTCCGAGCGACCAAGACATTACCAATACGTTCATCCAGCGGCAAAAGTCGATCTCTATCGCCGGCTTTTATATGGATGACACGGAGGTAACCAACAATGAGTACCGCCAGTTCGTATACTGGGTACGAGACTCGCTGGCTCACGCTTACTTAGACCATTATCAGGAGTCGGAAGACGGCGAAGACCGCATCGACTGGGAATTTGAAATCGACTGGGAAGATGAAACCCTCGAGGACATGTACTACCAGGGCGATGATCGCTTTGCCGGCCGCCGCGAGCTTGATGTGAGCAAGTTTGTCTATGAGTACGAATGGTACGACTGGCAGGCTGCCGCCCGCGATCGCGGCCAATCGCCCAGGAACTCCTTCATCAAGAAGAAGAAGATCAATATCTATCCGGATACGCTCGTATGGGTGCGCGACTTCTCGTACTCTTACAACGAGCCTATGGCCCGCAACTACTTCTGGCACCCGGCTTATGATGATTATCCGGCGGTGGGCGTAAACTGGCACATGGCTAACGCTTTTGCCTATTGGCGCACGTTGCTGTGGAATGCTTATCAGAATGAGCGCGGCGACGGCATCAATACGGAAGACTATCGCCTTCCCACCGAACAGGAATGGGAATATGCCGCCCGCGGCGGTCACGACCTGTCTCCGTATCCCTGGGGCGGCCCGTACATCCGCAATGCCAAGGGCTGTCTGCTGGCCAACTTCAAGCCTGGCCGCGGCAACTACCCCGAAGACGGCGGTCAGTATACGGTTCGTGCCGATGCTTACAACCCCAACGATTACGGCCTGTACAACATGTCGGGCAACGTATCGGAATGGACCAGCACGGCTTTCTACGAAAATGCTTACTCTTTCGTTCACGACCTCAACTCCGACATTCGCTACGATGCCAAGGACGACGATCCGGAAGCATGGAAGCGCAAAGTCATCCGCGGCGGTTCGTGGAAAGATGTATCGTACTTCCTCCAAACAGGTACCCGCCACTGGGAGTATCAGGATACGACCAAGTCGTA
>CAYOTJ010000132.1:0-4355 GCA_964406855.1 uncultured Saprospiraceae bacterium | reverse complement strand
GTCGTATGTCGGCTTCCGCTGCGTACTCACCTTCCTGGGCCGTTCGATCAACGATTTCTAGTATCGAATCCCCCAACAACAAAGGCTGCCCGGATGGCGGCCTTTGTCGTTTTTATGAGGGCATGGAAAAGCATCAGGAAAAAAAATTATTTGGACTGTTACTTTTCCGTCTACCCGCATTATGAGGATGGGTTTCGCCCAAAGAGCATTAATTTTCACTAACGCTTTTAAACAACACGGCGACATGAGTTTTATAAAAACCAAAGGGTTTAAGTACATCAAGAACTTCGTTATTGGTATCGGCGCTGCCATCGTACTGTTGGGCGCACTCTTCAAAATCCAATCCTGGCCATTTGCCGACGAAATGCTGACGTTTGGTATGATCACAGAAGCCATCCTGTTTGCATTCTTAGGTATCATCGGCCCCGAGCCAGATTACTACTGGAACAAGCTCTACCCCGGTTTGGATGACTACCATACGCAACTCCAGCCGCTGACGGCCGGCCCTACCGGCCCCACGGCAGTTACGCCCGCCCTCAATGGCGAAGTGGTAGAAAAGCAACTCGGCGGTATGCTGGCCGAACTCCAGGTAATGTCGAAGAGCCTCTCCAGCCTCAAGGCGCTCCAGGAAGCCGACTTCTCTGGCGCCAGCGACCAGATCAAGGCTATGTCTAACTTCTACGCTAAGCTGAATGAGGCCATGGCCGACCTGAGCGACTCGGTAGAAGATACCAAGCAATACAAAGTTCAATTGGGCGAACTGAATAAGAACATCGCTTCGTTGAACAATGCTTACAGCGCACTTAGCAACGTTTACGGCAACGTAATCAGCGCTATGTCCGGCATCCGTCAGTAAGAGGTAAGGCGTACCGTCTTTCTTTGAATTTATTTGGTAACGAAAAAAGAAAAAACGTATGTCCATACCAAAGGAGCCACGGCAGTTGATGATCAACATCATGTATCTGGTGTTGACCGCCATGCTTGCGCTCAACGTATCGGCCAAGATCATCAACGCCTTCTTTGTCATCGACAAAGGTATTAAAGGAACCAACGCAGTTATTGAAAGCTCTAATGAGCTGGTATTGCGCGGCCTCGAAGCCAGTGTTCAGCAAGACCCCGCCAAATATGGCAAGCTGCTGGAAACGGCCGGCCAGGTGCAGAAGCTCTCGCGCGAGTTCAATAGCTATGTAGCCGACCTGCTCAAGGAAATGGTAGACGCTTCGGGCGGCATGTACCCCGACGACGACGCACACCATCCCGGCCAGCCCAAAGGCTATAAAAACAAAGACGTAACCACCCGCCTGCTCGTAACGGAAGGCAAGGGTTCAGACCTGGAGAAGCGCATTACGGGCGCTCGTCAGCAACTGGTAAGCATGGTAACTGCCCTGAAGGGTATGCCCGGCACCCAGATCAACGACGAAACGCTGGCCAACCTCCAGAAGTCCATCACCTTGGGTGTAAGCGAAGACTGGAAACGGGATAAGAAGTCCGACAACTGGGCTCACTTTACCTTCAACCAGATGCCGTTGGCCAGTATCTTCCCCCTCTTCAGCAAGTTCCAGAACGATATGAAGAGCTCGGAAGCTGCCGTGCTTAACTACTTAGCCAGCCAGGTGGGCGCTACGGCCTTCAAAGTTGACGACTTCATTCCGATTTCGTCTGCCGTAAAAAGCTACATCATCGCCGGCGAAGAGTATCAGTCGGAAATCACCATCGGCGCCAGCTCGAAATCTGTTTACGAAAACATGTCGGTTAGCGTAAATGGTTCTTCCGTGCGGGTAGAAAACGGTATTGCTAAGTTTACGGAGCGTCCTTCTGCTACGGGGGTTCGCAAGTACAACGTGGCCATCTCGATCACCAACCCCACTACGGGCGAGCGCCAGACCTACACCAAGGAGTTTGAATACGAAGTAGGCCGTCGTTCGGTAGCCGTGGCTGCCGAAAAGATGAACGTGTTCTACATCGGCGTTGACAACCCCGTGGCCGTATCGGCAGCGGGCGTTTCCAGCAACGAACTTCGCGTGAGCGGCAGCGGCGGCGGTATCCGTCTTCGTCCTAATGGCACGGGCAAGTACATCGTAACGGTGTCGGAGCCCGGCACGACCAAGATATCGGTTTCGGGCGGCGGCCTCACGGCTTCCACCTTCGACTTCCGGGTTAAGCGCATCCCCGACCCGCAGGCTCGTCTTTCGGGCAGCGCAGGCGGCCCTATGGGCTCCGGTGAGTTTAAGGCTCAGGGCGGCGTAGGCGCATTCCTCGACAACTTCGACTTTGAAGCTACCTGCCAGGTAGTAGGCTTTAACCTCTCTTACCAGGCCAAGCGCCAGGACCTTGTAGAGGTGAACAACCCCAGCGCCCGCTTTACGGATGCGGCTCAGCGCCTGATCCAACAGGCTAAGCCCGGGGATGCTTACTACTTCGACAACATCCGGGCGAAGTGCCCCGGCGATAACGCTTCGCGCCAGATTAACTCGATGGTATTCAAGATTCGTTAATCGATTCTCCCATTCCATCGTGTCAACTGTGTTAAAGTATACGTTTGCGCTTGGTAAATCCGTTAAATAAGCGCAATTTTACCCGTCCGCCGGGAGAACCTACCGTTCTCCCGGCGGAATTGGTATAAATGGCCCAAAAGGCCGCCATTGGTTTGCTCTGTTGAAGGTCTTACATTAAAACAACTTTTAAACTTCAAATCCATGAAGATCGCTCTGAAACTAGCGGGTATGCTATTGATGCTGTTTAGCACGGGCGCTTTGATGGCTCAGTTGCCCAGCGATATCATCATGACCGAGGCGGGTCAGCAAACGACGACGGAGGATTCGGAGCCCCCGTTGGACGATATCGTGGAAAAACGCACCGTGGCTGAAAAACGGATCCTTTCTTATGATCCCGTTCGCGAAGCCGACATCATGTTCGAAAAGCGCGTATGGCGCGTGATCGACATCCGGGAAAAGATGAATCAACCTTTCGCTTATCCCAAGCGTCGTTTTTTTACCATCCTTCAGGAAGCTGCTGAAAACGAAGAACTTCGCGTATACGCTCCTTCTACCGACGGCGACTTTGAACAGCGCCTGACGCCTCAGGAGGTAGCTTCGATGGGCGCTTCCATCGATACCGTAACGACGTTCGACCCCATTACTTATGAAGAGAAGCAGCAGATTGTGCGCAACGAACTCAACCCCGAAGACGTGCGCCGCTTCCGCATTAAAGAGATTTGGTTCTTCGATGAAGAGACGTCCACCCTTCAGGTGCGCATCTTAGGCGTTGCTCCGCTGCTGGACGTAATCGACCCCACCACCGGCGAATATCGCGGTGAGAAAGTTATGTTCTGGGTCTATTATCCCGAAGCGCGCAAAGTGCTGGCTCGCGAGCAGTGCTTTACGTTTGGCAACGACGCCTCGCCCCTTACCTGGGAAGATATCTTCGAGATGCGTTTCTTCTCCAGCTACATCTACAAGGAATCCAACGTTCACGATCGTCGTCTGCAAGACTACGTTCAGGGCGTAGACCTGCTGATGGAAGCCGATCGCATCCGCATGGAAATTTTCAACCGCGAACACGACCTTTGGGAATACTAGGATTTTTCCCTTGGTTTGTTTTCCGGGCATGCGAGCCGACCCAACTACGGGGTCGGCTCGCGTCGTTTAATGGCCTATTATGATGGTTCCTGACTTTGCTGCTCCGACGGGGCGGAGAAACATTTCGGCAGGAAATCATCCGCCTGAAGCAGGCCGGCTACAAAACAGAGCCTGCCTTTGCGCTGCTGTTGGGCCTTGACGACCATGATCCGTATGCGGCCCTGTTGGCTTTGCCGCTATCGGTTTAAGTGGGCGCATACAGCGGAGTGGGCCCGCGCAAGCGATGCGGAGCTGGGCCGGGCTTTGCCCGGCAGCCCTCGCCCCGTGGAATAGCGAAGCGTATATTCCACGGGGCAGGGGCCGAGCGAATAGCGAGCAGCGCAGCGTAGCGACCCCGCGCAAAATGCCACGGTAGCAGGCAGCTATGCGGGGATGCGCCCTATGCTTTAATGTCTCAGTGCATTGTAAATAGAATGTTTTAATGATTTGATTTCCAGTTTTCTGTTGGCAAAATGAGGCTTTTGCCCATCGCAATTTTGATAAAAACGGAGGCGATTTTCTTTTAGCGGAATTTCCGCTAAAAGAAATATTGCCGCATTTTTGTCTCGTTACAATCAAAAGCGGTAATCATGTCAGCCATTGCAACAGCCGGCACGAATATGATCAAAGGATTGGAAGTAAGAGGCGCGCTTCTGCCTGGTTATGAAGCGGTATTGAGCCCCGAGGCGCTGCGGTTTTTGGTGGAGCTGCACCGCCTGTTCAACGACCGCCGCAGGG